>JBEKMF010000029.1:0-19321 GCA_050008655.1 Smithellaceae bacterium | reverse complement strand
TATTTAACTGATCCAAGACGTTTTACCTATACGCCTTTGCTTCTTTGCAAGGGTGTTACGCCATTTTTTTGCCAGTAGAGGTATCGAGAATTTTCCTGACGCTGAGCAGTAAATCCTCCGGTCGGTATGGTTTGATAATAAATCCTGCCGCTCCGGCTTTGGTTAAATCTTCTATTTGTTGGGAGGTGGAATAGCCGCTGGTCATTAAAACTTTAGCCTTGTCACTAATGGACAACAAATCATTGAGGCATTTTTTTCCGCCCCCGCCGGGCATATTTAAATCGAGCAGCACTAACTTGATTTTATTTTTTTGAGCGGTATAGACCTCTAGCGCCTGCTCGGCGCTTTCCGCAGTCATTACATTATAACCGTAAGAACTCAATGTTTCTTTAACTGTTTCTAAAATGCTTTTTTCATCGTCAACTACAAGTAATTTCTCCTTGCCGCGAGGAATTTTCACTGTTTTTTCTCGGACTTTTTGTTGCGGTTTTTCGGATATTGTTGCCGGGAGTAAAATTTTAAAAGTCGTTCCCTTATTCGGAGCGCTTTCACAGTAAATAAAGCCGTTGTGATTTTTCACAATGCCATGAACAACGGCAAGTCCCAATCCAGTTCCTTTACCCGCTTCTTTAGTAGTGAAAAATGGTTCAAAGATGTGCTGCATTAGTTCTTTTTCCATACCGCTGCCGGTATCGGAAACGGTCAATTCTATATAATTACCGGCAGGAACATTAAAACCTGCGATGGAAGTATTTTCCTGCAAAATGACATTATTTGTACTTATGATTATTTTTCCGCTGTCACCCATCGCATCACGGGAATTAATGACCAGATTCATGATAATTTGACCTATTTGAGACGAATCGGCGATAAGGGGCAAAATATCTTCTTGCAGGTTTATCTGTATATTAATCATCTTGGGGATGGATTTTGTAAGCAAGCTATGAATGCTTTTAATTTCTTCATTAATATTGATAATCTTCGATAGCGGTTCGACTTTTTTGCCAAAAAGCATTAATTGCGCGACAAGCTCTCGAGAGCGTTGAATTAGTTCTCCTATGCTTTTAAGATAAGATATCTCTATTTCATTTCCGGTTCTTCCCGAAATCATTATCTGGTTGTAACCCATAATTGCCTGAATAATATTATTGAAGTCGTGAGCGATTCCTCCAGTCAGGGTGCCGACGGCTTCCATCTTAGAGGCCTGCAGAAGTTGGGCTTCAATACTGCGCAATCTGGTGATGTCTTTAAGGGTGCCCAAAACACCTATAACATTTCCTTCAGTATTTGTATCTGGAGCTCCGGTAAAAGTTACATAACGCGGCAAGCCTTTATTATTCATAATAATGAAATTTTTATCTCTAATAGTTACTTTATTATCGAGAATGCTTTTAAAAGTTTCAACAAATGCTACCCGATCTTCTTCACGAATAAAATCAAAAAGATGTTTATTTATAATTTCGTTTATATTGTGGCCTAAAACTTCTTCCCAGGCAGGATTAACATATTTAAACTTTCCATTCATATCGAGCTGATAGATAATATCAGGTGAATTATCGCTCAAATTGCGGAAACGTTCTTCGCTTTCTTTGATTTTTTTGTGGGCGAGTGCGTTATTCAAACTGATACCTATTTGCTGAGCTAACCCCACCAGCAAACTCAAATCGCTTTGCGTGGGCGGACTTTTTGATTGTGTATTATCGACAGCTAGAATACCTTCTGATTTTCCTTCATAAATTATCGGAACACAAATGAAGGACTTAGTTCCAAAAGCTTTCATGAATTTCAAGCTGCGTTCGGAAAGATCATCTTCAATATCGTTTACGTTGCTGATAAGGAATGGTTTTTGATCGCGATAAGCCAAATAAAAAATTCCTTTGGATTGAGGATTGGTGAGATGAAAGTCAGTTCTTGTCAATAGCGCTTCTTGTTCGGAATTGTAGCCGTAACCGACAGTATAAACGAGCTTTGTTCTTTCCGGATTGGCCAGCATGATCATGCTGCGGTTAAATTGCAGCCGCTTTTCCAAGGATTCAGAGATAAAATTTAAAAGCTTCTGGGGATCAAGAATACTGGAAGCTGCCTCACCTATTTCTTTGATGAGCAATGATTCATTGTAACGCAAGTTTATTTGTTCGACTAACTGATCAGCTGCTTTGCCCTGATCCGCTAAGTTACTCGTCAATTCCCGGTTGCGAAGAATACTGCCATATAGTAATGAGGCAATAGATATTAATAATGAAGATAATAAGAAAATAAACCACTGATGTATATTTGAGAGAAAAAAGAAAAAAGCTAAAGCTAGAATTATGCTTCCAGCTAATAATAAATATCCGCTCCTTTTCCATAAAAGCGATGGAACTTTTTGCCATGATACAATATAGCGGCAACGACTATCGCCACGATGTATACATTCAGGATGTTCAATATTCGGATATTTTTTAGTAAATACTTCCGCAACACCTTCAAACTGACCCATGCGATTTTCACATTGAAAAGGTTCTTCTTTAACGCCCGGATTAGGAATTGCGATTATTTCTATTTGATTATCGGTTAATTTAGTGACTTTCATTGTTTGATGACGGCTTACTGTGGATCCCAGTTTTTCTGCAGCCCAATAAGCCATGATAGGTGAAAGAAATCCAGCCACAGATTGACGTATAATGCTCGAACTAAAAGTCTTGATGGATCCCAGATTTCTTCCTACCTCTCTTGCAATGTTGGGATTATCAGTGAATTTCTTAATATTTTCATGAAAAAGGTTTACTTCCTTTTGAGTCAACCAGTGTCCTCGGTCTTCCAATTCGTAATCGGTAATATTGGAAAACGTTAACAGTTCTTTTGTGTTTACATATGGATAATATTTTTCCAGATAATCAATGTAACTTTTAATTATAACGCTGTTGTACAGAGGAATGTTTTTCATCATTCTGCCTTATATCTAATCCTGAATTTACTCTTCATGTATTCAAGGTATTGTTCTGAATAGGGCTTAATTTTAAATATCCAAAGCAGGTAATTTTTATCGAGTTCGATATCTTGCTTGGATAGATAATCATGAGGATAAATCAGGAGAGGTATATAATTTTCTTCGTAAAAAAAACTTAGCCTATAGACAGCGGATAAAAGAATATCCCATTTTGATTCTGCTTTATTGATTATAATAATCTTAATAGCATTGAGTAAATCAGATAGGTTTAGTCCAAGATCCGATTGGTCAACAATAAAGAAAGCAACCTGCTCTTCCCCGAAGCACAAGCAAAATGTTTGGCAGTTTCTTTTAAACCCGGCTTTTAAAAAAGATTCTTTTAGGGAATTCATTGGAGAATCGAGTTCTAATGCGTCTAGTAAGAGGCCACCAGAATGATTTTCATAAAAATTAGTTAATTTAGCAAAATCAGAGGGAATACATTTTCGTAACGTCCATTTAGCTGGAAACGCTTGGTTAAGAGATCCTTTTTGTATGTGCAAGTAAGAAAACAAGTCCTGTGAACTTCCCTTGCGATCTTCTAAATAATCAACAAAACCTCCAAAGATCTTATTCATTATTTCGTTTTCCGGCTGGTAATGAGCAATTACATGATCCATCCCTCCAGAGGCAAAACGGTGGAAACCATTAATATAATAGGTTATTTGTCTTATGATCATGAGGCCGGCTATTTTAGTTTCCATCGGTCTAGCGGCAAAATGCTGTATTACCCAAGAAGAATTATAAGCATGCACCATCGACATATGCCCATAAATTTTACCGTTTCTTTCATAAACAAAATGTCGTGCGATATCCGGATTATCGCGATACAGTTTTCTATAAGTTTCTTTGAAGATTTCACGGTGAGGCTGAAGATGTTGATATTTTTCGCCGTAAATAAATCCGGTATCAAAAAAGAATTCCCATAGAGCGTCCATAGCGACTTCCGTCGAAACTCGGGCATTACCATCGAGATATATTCCTACAAGGTGATTGAGACGGCTGTAGGAGTGCACATCCATATCCGTAATAGCCAGACCACAGTGTACAATATTATTCTTGCAATCTTCATGGCGATAAAGCACACGAACGGAGCAACGCATTTTCAAAACACCTGCATAAACTATAGAAAGGATCGGAATAATCATTCCGGAAAGCAGAGTTTCTTCTGCAAGATTATCCCGCACAGAAAATCCTGACGAGGAAATTTCCAGGACATCCCTTTCCACATTTTCTTGGAATAGAGGATGCTTAAAATTAATTGTGAAAGAGGGGGCGATCTGTTGACGGGGATTGCGTATTTTTTTCTTGGGAACGAGTTCAATCTGTGTGTTCACGGGCGCAAACACAAGTTTAACATCCGGCGAATTCATGCCATTGCGAATACAACAGCATAAACCGGAGAAAAGTTTAGTGGAGTTTTGGTAAAGATTAATGAAAGCGGTTTGTTTTTCGTCAAAGCCTTCCACATTTTCATGTCCAGTTAATCTTATTCCAAAGGCGCTGGGTGTAAAATCAATCAGTGCGCCGTGGGTATTAAACCCATCCTGGATTACTTCGCATGTTATGTTTTGACAGTAATAGCGTCTTGTTTTACGCGTTGTGATGACTCGGCTTTTATCGGGCAGGTTTAATTTAAGTGTATAGCTTTCCACGCTGACTAGTTGGACGGGCGCTAATATAACGCTAAGCCCGTCATCAATCATTAGATAGTTAAAGCTATATTCGGTCAGGTCAATTAAATCGTCTGGTAAATCTAAACGGCAGATTAGTTCATCTTTTACGCAGGGTTGAGGACGAGCTTTTAGTAAGATGTATTTGTTAGTTTTCTTATGATCTAAAAGAAGAGAAACATAACCATCGATAAAATTGAGATAGTTTAATTTATTGATTAGTTCTTTTTGTTCCCATGGTCGCTCAGTAGTCGTAGAAGTAAGTAGTTCTTGATGCTGAAAAAGCCACGGCAGAGAATAATAAGGTGTAATGTTCTGAGCAGGAGTAACTGCGATTTTTTGACTTTTATCCTTCAAAACATTATCCCCCCAATATCAACAAAAGGTAAGGTAAGGTTAACAGTTTTTTACGGGCTACAATCTTAAAATATGGTGAAATATAACAGTATTTTGCTAATATTGTCAACGAATAATTGATATTTTCTTTATAGATATACTTCAAACTTGGAAAAAAATTTATTTTCATGTGTCACTTATTGATATCTTAAATATTGGGGATAGTGCTGTTAGCAAATTGGAAGTTCAGGTAAAGCTATAATAAATATTTTAAACTTTAAAATCCCACAAGTTGTGATTATTTTCCATTGACATACAACTTTGATTTCCCTATAATTTTCTCCGCAAAAAAGAAAGTCCCTATTCAATATAAAATAACTATACTACATAAAGAGCGTTTTAAAGAATGTATACGCTGTTACTTATTAATCCTGTCGAAAAAAAAACTAGTTTAGGCGCTTATAAATCATCGTCAATGCCTCCGCTTTCCCTGGCTTATATAGCTGCTCTCACACCCGAAGATAAGTATAAAATCGTAATAATAGATGAAAATATAGAAAGGTTGGATTACCCCTATGCAGATATTGTGGGTATCACATCTTACACTGCCCATGTGCGCCGAGCGTATGAAATCGCTCAAGTATACCGTAAAAAATTAGTTCCTGTCGTGATAGGTGGAATACATGTATCAACGATGCCGGATGAGGCTCTCAATTATTGTGATGCTGTCGTCATAGGTGAAGCTGAATCGATATGGCACAAGGTCTTAGATGATTTTGAAAATAAATGTTTGCAATCAAAATATAACGCCGAGCGCTTGCCTTTGGAGAACCTGCCCTTCCCTAAAAGGAAATATATGCAAAACGATCGTTATCTCTGGGGAACTATTTTGACATCCAGGGGATGCCCTATGGATTGCAGCTTTTGTTCTGTGACAAAATTCAATGGCCGAAAATTTCGCAGAAGAAAAATTGAAGATGTTATCTCGGAATTATCCGAAATCAAAAATAAGTTTGTGCTAATTGTTGATGATAACATTCTAGGACATGAAAGCTTGGAAGGAGATAGCGATAGCAGTAGTAAGAAATGGTTGGAAAATTTTTTCAAATCCATCATCAAAAGTAAAATTAATAAGTATTTCTTTATTCAAGCATCTCTAAGGTTAGGAGAAGATGAGCGACTTCTTAAACTAGCCTACAAGGCCGGTGTGCGTGTGGCGCTACTCGGAATAGAATCAGTGGAATTAAACAGTTTGAAAGCATACAACAAAAATTTGAACTTTGCATATATTAAGAAAAATAGTTACTTGGAGCTCATAAAAAAAATCAGAAAAAATGGTATAGTAATTATTGGATGCTTCATTCTTGGTTGCGACAGCGACACAGTTCAAAGCTTTAAAAAAACATTAGATTTCATCTTTAAAGCAAAAATTGACATTATACAAATCACAAGACCGACTCCGCTGCCCGGAACAAAGTTTTATAGTGAATTGTATGAACAAAATCGTATTATCGATACGAAATATCCCGACGCATGGCAGCATTACACATTTACAAGAATGCTATTCAAACCCAAACAGCTTGAAATTGAGGACGTTTATCAGGGCATCCATTACATAAAGAAAAATTTTTATGCATTTCGGACAAAAATGAAACGTCTCTTTCAAACATTATTTGATACTAAAAGTATAACATCTGCTATCATTATGCTGGTATTAAACAGTTCTTATGAAAAGTCTTTTTTTAATTCTGATATTTATCTAAATTACGACATGAGAGAGATGGAAAAAAAATTCAATTTCGAAAACTAACCTCGATAATCTTTCGTCATTATGGGTAGATTATTTATCATGCTTATAAAGATCCATTAACCTGGGAGGAAATTATGATGATCGTGAAAAAAAATATTTTGGCAGCGATCGTTTTCGTATGTTTAACTATCTTTGCCGGTTGTACAAGCTTATAACAGGCAAGTAGTTCTTTTAAAAATAAAAAAATGCGAATTGTCTAATTAATTTTTTTCTTAAAAAACCGAAGGTGTTTTGTTAACAATAAATGAAAGAAATAATTATAGCTGTCAGCGGTATAATTCTATTTCTAATCGGTATGGTTCATCTTTCTTCCGCCGTACAGAAATTAATTAATGTCCGCATAAAAGAATACATCAGATATGCTGTAGAAAAACCGCTGTACGGACTTTTTACCGGAGCGATTTCTACAATTATTTTTCAAAGTTCGTCCGCCACAACTGCGCTTACCGTTGGCTTGGTGAGCGCAGGATTGATCAGCTTTTATAGTTCGCTGGCCATTATATTGGGCGCCGACATTGGCACTACCTTGACCGTACAGTTTGTTATTTGGCGCTTTACGGAAATCTCTCCGCTCTTTATTTCATTAGGCGGTCTTTTGTGGCTGGCTGGCAGGGGCAAATGGGAAATTGCCGGTGAAATGGTTTTTTATTTCGGTCTTATTTTCTTTGGGTTAGATCTAGTGGGTCAAACGGCAGAGCCTTTAAAGAATTCTCCGTCCTTCATAAACTTCATTGCCCAGACAAAAAATCCTTTTTTAGGAATCGGACTGGGTGTGATTATTACGGGCATTGTTCATGCGTCTGCTATACCGATTAGTATTTTAGTCCTTTTGGCACAGCAGGATTTGGTGTCACTGGAAAATGCTCTGCCAGTAATTATGGGGGCAAATATCGGCACCACAGTTACGGCACTATTGGCTGGGACTGTAGCAACGATGAGCGGCAAAAGAAGCGCAGTATCCCATCTTATCTTCAAATGTGTTGGTGTAATTGTTTGCTTTATTTTTATGCCGTACTTCGCGGATGTAGTGAAAAGTCTTTCTTCCAGTACTCCTCAGCAAATTGCGCTGGCACATTTTTTATTTAATCTTCTCGTTGTATTTATCTTTATTTTCATACTGCGGCCGTTTACCGGTTTAATGAAAAGACTTTTACCCGGAGATGACGAAGCTTTGCCTATATGGCCGGAATTTCTCGATGAAAAAGACTTAGCCAATACACAAAAAGCCGTGGACAATGTGCAGAAAGAATTAAAAAGGGAAATAATTATTGTCCAAAAAATGTTTCTGAAGAGTGTAAATATGATCGATTCCTATCGGAAGGGCGAGAATAGAGACATTTTGTATATCGAGATGGTAGTGAATAATATACGTGCTCAAGTAGTAAAATTCCTCTTGAAAATATCAGCTCAACATCTCTCAGAAGAACTCTCGAAAAAACTTTTTGCTTTTACGGCAATAGCTGCCGATATTGAAAGCATAGGCAATCATGTAGTGTTGATAAGCGAGTTAGCTGCTGAAAAAGCCACAAAAAAAATCGAATATAGCGAATGCGGCGAAAATGAATTGCGAGAAATAATATTTTTAGTAAGCCAGAATCTTATTGATTCAGTGTTTTTGATTGAAGTATCCGACTGTGAAAAAATTAACGGCATTATCAAACGAGAGGAAGAAATAGATATTCAGGTTAAGGAAGCGCGGGACAATCACCTGATAAGATTTCATAACCGTCTTTGCCAGGCTGAGGCCGGGCCGATTTTCGTGGAAATGCTCATCCATCTAGAGCGCATTTCCGATCATTGTGAAAATATTGCTGAATATATATCAGATATTTAAAGATACAAATAATAAATATTGCCCTGAGTAACAATATATCATATACTTAATAACAACTTAAAAAATTCCGGCCATATCCTCTAACATGCTCTTAAGGAGACATGAGATGAATAAAAGAATGAATGCTTTGAAGTTTGCCCTGGAAAATGAACAAAAGGAGCGCGAATTTTACCTGGCCAATGCCCGCAGAACGAAAAATATGGCCGGAAAAAATATGTTCAAGCAAATTGCCGATGAAGAGAAGGAACATTACGAAGTCCTAAAAAAGTTAAATGAAAAATGGCAGCAGCAAAAAAAATGGCCGGCAACGGTTCCATTGAAAGTAAGAAAATCTTTAGCCGGCAGTATATTAAAAGCTATGGCGGGTAAAAAGGCGGCGCGTATTGCCGGCAATGAAGACGACCTCAAGGCCATTCGAACAGCGATTGATTTTGAAGCAAGGGGTGTTGCTCTTTATACAAAACTGGAAAAAGAAAGCGCCGATCCCAAAGAGAAAGCGTTCTTTAATTTAATAGCGAGCGTTGAGCGTGATCATCTTCTTTCTCTGCGCGATACCGAAGAATTCCTGACTGATCCGGCCACGTGGTATCAAAATGCAGAAAAACCCGCGTTGGATGGCGCTTAAGATAAATACCGGGCGTTATTTTTCACTCATAATTGCATTATCGCTATTGTCTGCGGACAGTTTCTCTAATTTGTAATTCAGTTCCGTCCAGATACTATAATAATTTTCCAACTGCGTCGTAATACCCTTCAATTCTATGTTGAGCTTCTTAATTTTGGATGAATCTTTGTGTGTCTGCGGATCACATAGGATGGCTTCGTGTTCGGCTTTTCTGGCTTCCAGCACTTGAATTTTCTCTTCTATAGAAGCCAGGTCTTTTTTCCAAAAACTTTTAATTTTGAAAATTTTACTTCTCTCCTCCGCTTCCAATCTCTTTTTCTCTTTATTTTTAAACGCTTGCTCTTTATCCGTCACTTTCAGCGGACCGTCATTTTTGAGTTCAATTGTTGTCTGGCTGCGTTTTTCTATGAAATATGAATAATTGCCGAAGTAATAATTAATTGATCCATCCTTTAGTTCAAAAATTTTATTGACCAGCCGGTCTAAAAAATAACGATCATGCGAAACAACGGCAACAGTGCCGTGATATTTGATCAGCGCTTCTTGAAAAATATCTTTAGTTTTCAGATCGAGATGATTGGTCGGTTCATCAAGGATCAGAAAGTTGGTGTCGAGAAGCATAATTTTTAAAAGCGCAAGGCGTGATTTTTCTCCGCCGGACAGTATCGAAACCGGTTTATAAATATCATCGCCGGAAAAAAGAAAAGCGCCCAGAAGATTGCGTTTCTCGTGATCGTTAGCTTTGGTGGCGACGGTATTGACCTCTTCCCAGATTGTTTTTTTATAATTCAAATTCTCCGAGCTTTCCTGAGAAAAGAAAGCCATGTTTACGCCATCGCCGTAATTTATTTTTCCTAATGCAGGTTGTTCCGTTAGGCTCAGCAATCTCGATAAGGTGGATTTACCGGAGCCATTGACGCCGACAAAAGCCACCTTGTCACCGCGGAATAAAGTAAAGTTCAGATCGTCAAATACTTTCAAACTGCCGTAGCTGTGTCCCAGATCAATAGCTTTGACTACTTCTTTGGTGCTTTTTTTACCTTCGGGAAATTTCATGGTTACGCTTTTTGATTTTGCCTCCAGCGTCAGCGCGGCAAATTTCTCCAGCATTTTAATCCGGCTTTGCACCTGAGCAGCTTTGGTCGCTTTGTAACGGAAGCGTTCCACAAATTCTTCAATCTTTTTAATGTGCGCTTTTTGCAGCTCCATCTCTTTCTTTAAAGCGGCATGCCTTCTTTCTCTTTCCTTTAAATAATGGAAATAGTTGCCCTTGTAAATATGGATATGGCAGGAGGAGAGATCGGCAATCTGCAACGCGATTTTATCGAGAAAAAAACGATCGTGAGAAACAACAATGATAGTTCCCGGATAATCTTTGAGATAGGATTCCAGCCATTCCATGCTTTCAGTATCCAGATGATTTGTCGGTTCATCCAAAAGCATGATATCCGGCTTGGCCAGAAGAATCGAGGTAAGCAGGATACGCATTTTCCAGCCGCCGGAGAATAAATCGCAATTCTGTGCAAAATCACTTTCTTTAAAACCGAAGCCTTTGAGTACCTGTTTGGCTCTAGCTTCAAAAGCAAAACCATCAAGGGCGGCAAAGTGTGCCGTTGCATCGGAGTAGAGTTGGGAGATTTTTTTATATTCAGGAGTATTTTGTCTGCCCTGCGAGATTTGGTGCTCCAGATCTCTGATGGATTCTTCGAGAGCAGTGATTCCACTTTTCTTTTTGAGGAATTCGATCAAGGGTACGGATTCAAGTTCCACCAGATCCTGCGGTAGATAACCGATGGTTTTTTGCTTTCTTCCGGGAATATCAATAATGCCGGAATCAAGATGAACTTGCTCGAGGATTGCCCGAAACAGAGTTGTTTTACCAGTGCCGTTATCGCCAACTAGACCGATGCGGCTCTTGGGATGAATTGTCCAGTTAATATTGTCAAACAGCTTTTTGTCCAGAAAAGACAAATTAACATTGCGCAAATAAATCACAAACGGCCCTCCACGAACCTGCGGCTTTATAGGCAAAATCTTTAGCGATGTCAATTCAGAATTATTTTATGAATGATACGTAGGATGGATAAAAAATAAGGGACGAAGATGAAAAGCAGAGAGAGTCTTGGGCTAATGATTACAGTTATAAGTCAATACATGCTACTCGAAAAATAAACTGAAGATTACCAATTGAATTGTGGTATCTGCGGCTGTTAATGAACACAGCAAAGATTTGGTTAGAACCGTAGAGACCTTCAAAGATTCCCAGGCGTAGCGGCTAAGATCGGCAAGAAGCTTTCTGTCGTAAAGAAAATACCGGCGGAGAATCTTCAGAATACTGAAAAAGAAATACCGGTGGGGTATCTCTTTGGGACATCCATGCACAACCATCCGTGATCCTATTCTGCTATACTTCGGAGGTGCCTTTAGTATGATTATCAAGTCTTGCTGGTATTGGCATGATTTATCTTTTACTTCCCTACATTGATTTTATTAACTTAGAATTTTAAAGGCGTCCCCTATCTCCCAAATCATCTAGTAACCTAACGGAATTTTTAAAAATTTAATTCTCTTTGTAACCTCTACTATAATTGTTATACATATTAATTGCATTATAAATATAATGGAAACTATCATAAATGGATTTACTATGTGTAAAATATTAATTACAACATGCCTAATTATGGGAAAAGCAAAAGTTAGAAGGTAAAATTGTAAAGAATATTTACCGGCATATTTTATATAACGAATTGTGATATTGTCTGATGCAGTTTTCATATTAGATAAACTATGAGAGAGAGTTATTGTAGCAACAGCGCCAATCAATGGTAAAATATATTTCCCTATCAATGCTGTAGGTAAAAGTATTTTTACAAAAACTATATTGCATAAAATGAACAATATATATAATCCGGTTTTAAGATATATGTTATTCTTCATCTTATCAAACACAACAGAATAATAATCTTTTGCAATAAATCCAAAAAGAAAGAAAAAAGAATAATAAATAATTTTGTTAATGGAAAAGATCCTTGGTAAATTAATAAAAGTAGCTAAACCAACCGATAACAGTAAGACTATACAACAATATAATTTATTATTTAATAGCTTTCTTGTTGAAATCATCAAAATGAACATAAGAAAAAGAACATATACAAACCATCTATCATATCCATACAAGAATGAATCGGAAAGAAAATTGCCTAATCCAGAAACTTTACGGTAGATTAAAGTCGAGGGTAGGAATAGTTTGGGTAATATCAAAATGATCATTACGGTAGAATAAGGAATAAAAAGTTTTAACACCTTATTTTTGAATATATCAAAAGATGACCTTTGGCTATACGCAAAAAGGTAGCCCGAAATTATGAAAAATAACGGCATATGGAATGACGATATAGCACTGGTAGACACATCACACCATTTATACATTGTTGCTAACTTAATGGGATAATATAAGAATGAATGTCCTAAGTAAACTAATAATATCGCTAAACCTCGTGCGATATCAATTTCTTCAAATCGTCTTTTATCCATGCCTTTAGATCTTGATTATAGATTACCTTGTGGTTGCCGTCGTATCGATCTACTCATTTTTGTAATTCGTATCTGGGGACAAAGTCCATCAATTGGGCAAAGATCGTTTTCCTTGAATTCATCGATAGCTCTTTTGCCTTGATGAAGGAGACTGGCAAATCAGGGAAAATATTTTCAAATCGATAAATATTGATGAGGAATTCCTTTCTGTGGGATCAAATATAAGATACAGTTTTGTATGTCAAGGAAATTTGGATCACAAATAATAAGACGTGAATGATGTCTATTATCGATTGAAAGGTTGAATATCCATCGAGACTCATGATTTGAGGATTACAGGAAGAAGTGTTTACTGAAAATATTTATAAGTTGAATTATCCCGACACTCTGCGTTATCGGGATACCGGATATCTTTGACATCCGCCGCCTACGGCGGTATAATTCAACTCATAGATATAACTTCACTACGTTTCTGCAACGTGAGTCTCACTATCCCACTACGCTCCGGGGATATCCTGCTATCCCGCACTAGTTTCGCGTGCGGGATAGTTCAACTAACCAATTCTGATGCGCTTTGCTTTCAGAGTTGGAGTTTCACTAAAAGTAGAGTCTCATTATCCCACTACGCTCCACTTTGGGGATAATTCCCAATAGCCATCGGCTATTGGATAATTCGACTAAAAAACTTCAATGTGCTTTGCTTTTGAAGTTTTAGTCTTATTACGACTAACGCTTCAAACCACGCTACACTCGTTTTCAGCGAGTCTCATTATCGTTTTTTCCGGAAGAGAAGTTTGAGCGGTACACTGTCAAAGCCGAAAGTTTCACGGATTTGATTCATCAGGTATCGTTCGTAAGAAAAATGGATACCTTTGGTGTTGCTGACAAAAAAGACAAATGTAGGCGGTTTGACGTCAGTCTGGGTAGCGTAGGAAATATGCATCTGCCTGTTTTCATGACGCGCCATTGCGTTTCTCTGCACCGATTTTTCTATCAGATCATTTAATGGAGAGGTGTCGATTCTCTTTGTATACTGGCTGTAAACTTTATCGATCAGATCAAAAATCTTTGGTGCGCGCTGTCCTGTGACTGCCGAGATGAAAATAATGGGGGCGAAATCCATGAATTTGATTTTGTCCTTGATGTCTTCGACAAATTTCCCCACGGTGGAGTTATTCTTTTTAATCTTATCCCATTTATTGATAACGATGATGCAGGCTTTACCGCGCTCGAAAGCAAGCCCGATAATCTTTGTGTCCTGATCAGTCAGCCCTTCTTCGGCATCAATTAAAACAAGCGCGATATCACAGCGATTGATTGATTTGAGCGCCTGAACGACACTGTATTTCTCCAGCGTCTGGCTGATTTTGCTTTTTCTGCGAATTCCCGCTGTATCGATAAGCAGATAATTTTTGCCATGCACTTTTACCTGTGTATCAATGGCATCACGCGTTGTGCCGGGCGTGGGATTGGCGATGCTTCTTTCTTTGCCGAGGATGCGGTTGACGAGTGATGACTTGCCCACATTGGGTTTGCCGACAATGGCAATTTTTATTTGAGTAGCCTGATCGTTTTTATCTTCTGCGACGGCAGGGAAATCCTGAGTGACAATGTTTAGGAGTTCGTCAACGCCAAGGCCATGCTGAGCGGAAATCGGGTAAAATTGATCAATGCCCAGCTTGTAAAATTCGCCCAGCATTTCTTTGTGACGGTCTCCATCTATTTTATTAACAACGTAAAAAACACTTTTGCCTCTTGTGCGCAATTGCCGGGCGATTTCCATATCCGCAGGGGTAAGACCTTCTTTTCCGTCCATTAAAAAAATAATGACGTCCGCTTCTTCAATGGCCAGATTGCTCTGCTCACGCATTTGCACAATAATTTTTTCTTCCGATGAGGGTTCAAATCCGCCGGTATCGATCAGAGTAAAAGCTTTATTATGGAAGACGCAGTCCATGTAGTTGCGGTCACGGGTGGCACCGGGCTCTTCAATGACAATAGCCTTTTGCTTTCCGATAATCCTGTTGAAAAGCGTTGACTTGCCCACGTTAGGACGCCCAACAATGGCGATCACTGATTTTACTTGCATTAAATATTATATCCTTAATATTTGTTAGGAGTATTCCCTATTGTTTCAATATGCCGAATTCCTGCAGCATCTTATCGGAGGTCGTCCAGTCTTTGCTTACGCGCACAAATAGTTCCAGAAAGACTTTGGCGCCGAAGAGCTTTTCCATCTGCAACCTGGACTTTGTACCGACATTTTTGAGCAGGGAACCTTTTTTACCGATCATAATTGCCTTCTGGGATTCTTTTTCCACATTAATTGTCGCGCTGATCCGAATGATGTTCTTTTCCTCATCTTTTTTAAATAAGTCCACCGTTACGGCGCTGACGTACGGAATTTCGTGCTTGGTGAGAACCGTTATCTGCTCGCGGATAAATTCAGCCGCGATAAATCTCTCCGTTGCATCGGTCAGAATATCTTCGGGAAATAATTGCGGACCTTCCGGCAGGATTTGTTTGATGGCTATAAGCAAATCGGTAATGCCCTCTCCGGTCAGGGCTGATACCGGGAAAATTTCTCGATAGTCATAGAGTTTACGGAATTTGTCGATGAGCGGCAAGAGAAGCTTCTTATCGATAAGATCAATTTTGTTAATAACCAGAAAAACAGGAACTTTGACTGGCTTAAGCGATTCAATCAAAAAAAGATCTTGATGATGAACATCGACGTTGGCTTCGATCAGCATGAGCAACACCTCGGCATCGCCGATCGCTTTCTGCGCCGTTTGCACCATGGCGCGATTAAGCAGAGTCTTGGGATTGTGTATTCCGGGAGTATCAAGAAAAATAAGCTGCGCGTCCGGATAATTTTTTATGCCGGTTATTTTATCTCTTGTTGTTTGAGGTTTGTCGGCCACAATCGAAATTTTATCGCCGATAACGGCGTTGAGAAATGTCGATTTACCCACGTTGGGGCGACCAATGATGCCGATGAAGCCTGATTTAAACACTCTGATTATTTTCTCCTTTGCTACAATTTATTTATAATATTCCCGAAATACTGGCGGAGACAAGTTTTCCTTTATCGGCAGCTACTGAAATTACACCGGGTTTTTGCTGGGTAAATGATTCTACAACTATCTTTGTTTGCGGATAAAGTTTTTTTATTGCGGATATATTGGCGTTGTTCAAGCCGCGAAAACTGGAAACGTCATGTTGAGACAAGCCGAAGCTAATCTCCGGAGTATCATGAGGAATATTATCCAATAGTTTGATTGTGCTATTGTAAAAAACAGAAGAAAGAACCAGGCTGCCTAAAGAAGGATGAATAGGTCCGGCCAATATGGCATTATCATTTTCCATCTCGGGAGTCATATGCAGGCCGATTCTGATGATGCGGATTCCCGCCGCGGAGAGCTTCTCCCAGGCGCAGCCGATTAATTCTACGGCTGCGGAGAGTTCCAGCGGCTGATATTTTCCTTGCCGGAATTCTTCGGCAAGAATAGTGCCGGTAAAAACGATTACGGGATGAATGCGCACCATATCAGGCTTTAGCTCGATTGTTTTATCAAGGGAATAAATAAATCCTTCCTTTGTGTCTTGCGGCAATCCGACCATCAAATGCAAAGAGGTTCGAAAATCGTACTCTTTTAAAAGCGTCATCGCATCTGATATAACAGCGGCATTATGGCCTCTATGCGAAAATTTCAGTACCTCATCGACAAATGATTGTGCTCCAATTTCTACCGTAGTAACGTCATTCTCTTTAAGAAGATTCAAATTATCGCCGGTGATATAGTCCGGCCGGGTCGATATTCTAATGGAGTTGACCAGACCGACCCGAATGTATGAATTAGCCCAGGAGAGAAGCTCCTTTTGATAAGCAGGATCAAGTCCCGTGAAATTTCCGCCATAGAAAGCGATTTCCACTACTCTTTTTTTGTCTTTATTCCATTTTAGGTAAGATTCGATCTCGACTTTAAAAATATCTTCAGTAAGCTCCAGGGGATGGTCTCCGGCGGAAATTTTTTGATTGCAAAATATACATCGATGCGGGCAGCCTCTATTCATAATGAAAATCGGAATAATCAATGGTTTGCCGTTATTTTTAACTTTAGAGTTATTTATTTTCATTTTGCAATGCTTCCCATGCTTTTTGAGCCGCTTGTTTTTCCGCATCTTTTTTGTTTTTGCCTCTGCCGATTTGCACAGTTTTATCGGCAATTGCTACCTTGACCTCGAAAGTTATTGCATGTTCCGGTCCGCGGGAACCAATAAGCGTGTAAATAGGAGTTATTTTATATCTTTTCTGACAAAACTCCTGCAAAGCAGTTTTATAATCAAAATATTTAAAGGTTACGCTATCGTCTTTCAGCAAAGGTTCAATTAATTTATTTACGGTATTTTCAGCTTTGTTAAAATTGGAATCGAGATATACACCGGCGATAACTGCTTCCAGGGCATTAGCCAAAAGAGAATCCTTGGTTCGGCCGCCGGAATTTTCTTCTCCATGCCCGAGTAAAAGGCAATCCCCGATTTTTAGATTCTGTGCTATCCGGGCTAACAATTTTTCGTTGACCAAAGCCGCGCGGATTTTGGAAAGAGTGCCTTCGGAAAAATCACCATATTTTTTGATGAGCAGGTTACTCACGCAAAGCCCCAAAACGGCGTCGCCCAGGAACTCGAATCTTTCATTATCGGAAACAGAAAGATGCGGATTTTCATTGACATAAGAACGGTGGGTAAGGGCAATCGAAAGAAGTGAAATATCGTGAAAACGATATTTAAGCTTTTTTCCCAAAGCATCTAAAATATCCATCCTTTTTTTATCCAGAGACAATTTTTCCATAAAGTTTTCCATCTTGATATTTTTCCGCGCAAATACTTACGACCATGCCGCCGACCCAAGAATCATTGTTATCCAGTAGAACCGGCAAATAATTGTTCGAAAAACCTTTCCTTAAGCCTGTTTTTTTATCTTTTGCATTTTCCACCAGTACATCAAGCTTTTTCCCCAGAAAGCGCAAAGTAAATTCTTCCCTCTTTTTTGAGCTCAGGTTTCTGAGAATTGAGGCGCGTTTTTTCTTTATATTTTCCGGCACTTGGGAATTAAGTTTTTGCGCCGCTGTTCCCGGTCTTTCGGAATAGGGAAAAACATGCAGATACGCAACCGGTAAATCCTGCAGTAATTGGAACGTATTATTAAATTCAGCATCACCTTCTCCGGGAAAGCCGACCATAACATCAACGCCAATGGCGACATCACTTACCGCTGCTGAGATTTTTTCTATAAGTATCCGGTAAAAGTAAGAATCATAATTTCGTCTCATCAGCTGGAGAATTTTATCATCGCCGCTTTGTAGAGGGATATGTAAATGCGGACAAAGAATATCTTCTTTATTCAAAAGATGCAACAACTCGTCCGTGATCTCCCGGGGCTCTATTGAACTTAAACGATATCTTACGTTTTTATAGCAATTCATTATTTGACGCAAGACATCGGTGAGGTTTGTGGGAGGATTAAGATCATATCCATAAGTTCCTAAATGGATGCCGGTAAGCACAATTTCCCTGTAACCATTTTGTACAAATTTAGTCACAGCTGCCAAAACACTTTCCGGGGGCAAGCTGCGGCTTTTTCCGCGGGCGAAAGGGACAATACAATAACTGCAAAAGGAATTACAGCCGTCTTGAATTTTTAGAAAAGCTCGTGTTCGCCCGGAAAACCTGGTAAGCGGCATTGCGCAAAAATGTTTCTGCTGAAAGATATCGTCAGACAGAGTGTTATTTGAATTAATGACACTCTTTTGAAGGAGGGTGGGAATAGTATGTTTCTGACCATTGCCTACGACAAGATTTACTCCAGGGAGAGCGGCGATATTGGCGGCGGCAACCTGGGCATAACAGCCGGTGACGATAATTTTGGCCTGCGGATTGGCACGCTTAGCCCGGCGGATTAACTGGCGGGCTTGAAAATCAGAAAAAGCCGTCACTGTGCATGTATTGATAATATAAACATCGGCCGGAGATCGGAAAGAGACCAAAGAAAAGCCTTTCTGGTGTAAGTCTTCGGCCAGAGCCGCCGATTCATATTGATTGACTTTGCAGCCCAGGGTAGTCAGTGCTACTTTTTCTTTATTTGATTTCATCTCTAATCAATACTTTCGCTAAATTAATAGTCGTTGGACAGTGCTGGTAATATATAAATAATCTTGCCTATGATAAACATTGGGATTGTCTTGAAAAAATCATTGATAATTTAACAAAATCTAGTCAGAAGGGCAGGGTTTGTCAAGTTTAAATAATAATGGATTTCATAGTAAAAATAAGATAAATTTATGTAAAAGAGGAAGGGGGTTTTTAAATTATGGATGCGATAACAGGTTATATAGCCGAGCACCCGGCAATGCTTATAATGATTATCGTTTTTGTTATCATATTCATTCTATATTTTATTTTCAGAAGATTTATCAAATTAATTTTGGTTTTTTTGTTTATTCTGATGGCGGTGGCCGGTTACTACTATTTTAAAGAT
>JBEKMF010000028.1:0-19411 GCA_050008655.1 Smithellaceae bacterium | reverse complement strand
TTTCAAACCGGCAATAGCCACAAACAGAGATTCTTTTTCACATTTATCAGCGACATAACACACATTGGACACGTCTGCCGATAAGGCTTCAGGCACGTTGATTACATCTATTCCTTTGAGTAAATGCACCAGTTTCATACCAACCTCAATTAATTTAACTCAAAAACAACCCTACAAACGCGGTCGGTTCCCGGCGGCGCATTTGCCTGCGGATATTGTCGTACCGCCCAGCCGCTGCCTGATGCTTTTAGTTCTATTGATCTGGCCTTTGCTTTCTTCATTGCTTCCCTGATCGTCATGCCCGTGAAATCAGGCATTATTGACTCATCAATGCCGACAATATTTTGTTGAGTATAATTTTGTTGAGCTGAAACGAGTTGCATCTTATTTATCTTATCTTGTTCGAAAATCGGCGTTCTCCGAATATTCGTTTTAAAGCAATTCAGTATTTGCTCCCCAATATTTTTAAATACCGGCGCTGCGGCTACTCCACCCCATTTATCAATTTGCGGCTCATCCAAAATCACCAAAATAGCAACTTGCGGATTATCAGCAGGGAAAAAACCCACAAAAGACGTGCGTACTTTTTCCGATGAATACTCGCCGCGGGCAAAGTCAAATTTTTGAGAAGTTCCTGTCTTACCAGCAACAGTAACATTAATAATACGTGCACTTTTACCCGTGCCGTCTGCAGCTTCGACAACCTCCGTAAGCATTTTAGTGAGGCGCTTCGCCACTGCAGGGGAAATAACTTTGTGCGCTACCGTTGGCGTGTACATTTTTATCAGGCGATTAGTGCTATTGGTAAAACCACGCACTATGTAGGGCTTCATTAAAATCCCATCGTTGGCAATAGCCGACATCGCGGTAATCAATTGAATTGCCGTAACTGAAACACCTTGGCCAAAGGCAATAGAAGCAGTATCAATTTTCGCCCAATTTTCCGCCGGTCTTACCAATCCCGAAGATTCGCCGGGCAGGTCTATACCTGTCTTTGCTCCGAAGCCAAACCTATCAATATAATCGGAGAACTTTTCTTTTCCCAGTTTTTGCGCAATTTTTACAGAACCGATATTGCTGGAATATTTTAATATGTCGCGAACGGTCAGTTGTCCGTGACGCTTTCCGCCTGCTTCATGAATGACATGGTCCGCGATGGTATAGGTCCCATTTTCACAGAAAAACTGTGCTGATTCTTTAACAAGCTTTTCTTCCAGTGCACCGGCTATTAAAAAAGGTTTAAAGGTTGAACCGGGATCAAAAGAATCGGCAATAGCGCGGTTACGCCATTTTTCAGGGACAAGCCTATCAATGTTATTGGGATTAAACCCCATTTCATTGGCAAGAGCCAATATCTCACCGGTTCTAGGATCCATCACAATGGCGATCCCCGCTTTGGCACGTTTGGAAAGAACGGCTTCTTTCAAATGAGTTTCGGCCAGATATTGAATTCGATTATCAATGGTTAAAACAAGATTTACGCATTCATCTTTCGCCGTCTCACTTTTTTCGACACGTAAAAACAATTTTTTCCCTTTAGCATCGCGCGCCCAAGCCAGCTTTTGCGGTTTTCCTTTTAAGACATCGTCATATTTATATTCCAATCCCTCCAAGCCGTTGGCATCTGCTCCGACGAAACCTAGCAAATGAGCGGCTAACTGGCCATTGGGATAAAAGCGTCGCGGTTCTTTAACCAGAAAAATGCCGTCGATTTCCGCAGTTTCAACGTGGGCAGCTTGATCCGGCGAGATTCTTCTAGCCAGCCAGCAGAAATTTTTCGGTTCCGATATTTTTTTGAAGATTGTTTGTTTATCTAAATTGAGAATCTGGGCTATTTTAGCGGAAGCCTGAACGGGATCAGCAATTTTGGAAGGATCGGCAAAAACGGAATCGGCCATAATCGATACCGCAAGCTTTTCGCCATTGCGATCATAAATTACACCTCTTTCCGGCTGTAACTGCAACGTGGCAGTATGTTGTTTCTGAGCCAATGTTTTTAGTTTTTGTCCGGATAAAACCTGCAATTGAAAAGCTCGTGATATCAAAGCAATAAATAAAACGAGAAAAACCATCAATATGCTGATGATCCTGAATTTTAGCCATTTTTTTGCTTCTATCCCCATATCAATCTCCCGAATTTTTCAAGACAATTACTTGATTGTTTCCAGGATAGGACATTTGCAATTTATTTCTGGCTACACTTTCAATTCTTTGCGGTGCTTTAAGCATCGCATATTCCAGTTTTAATTTGTTTTGTTCTTCAAGCTTTTGTTGCTTGGCACTTAATTCTGCAGCAACATTATATTCCAACTCTGTCATGCGAATATGCGATCCGACATAAATCAAAGCGACAAACATCAAAACCATAGCAACGACAATAAAATTCGAATATTTCATTCCGGAAGAAGTTTTTTTCACTTCGCGGATACGGGGCATCACTTGTGTTCCAACAACTTGTGCCATTTTAATGCCTTTCAGCCACACGCAACTTAGCACTACGGGCTCGAGGATTAGCTTTGATTTCCTCTGCCGAAGGAGTCAGTACTTTTCTGGTTATGATTTTAAGCTTCTTTTCTTTTTCGCATACGCAAAGCGGTATGTCCCGGGGACAGACACAACCTCCGGCCAAAGCTCTAAATTCATTCTTTACAATACGATCTTCCAGTGAATGGAAAGATATAACACAAAGACGGCCACCGGATTTTAACGCTTCGGTAGCATCATCAATAGCCGGTTTTATATTATCCAACTCTTTGTTGACTGCAATTCTTATAGCTTGAAATGTTTTTGTAGCGGGATGATTTTTTTGCCATTTTAATTTCGCGGGCATAGAAGAAACAATTACCGCTGCCAACTGTGCCGTTGTTGCAATGGGCGATAACTGTCTTTTGAGTATTATTGCCTTAGCTATTCTCTCGGCCATCTTTTCTTCCCCATAAAATCTTATGATTCCTTCGATCTCACTTTTGGCGAAACTGTTGACGACATCATAAGCACTCAACTGTAAGCTGCGATCCATTCTCATATCGAGCAGTGCTGGTTGATTAAAGCTAAAACCTCTTTCGGGCCTATCCAGTTGATGTGAAGAAACACCGAGATCTAGAAGAACGCCATCAACTTTTTGTATATTCAAGCTTTTTAGTACTTTGCCCAAATCGGCAAAATTAGCCTTCGCCAGAATTTTCCGTTCTCCAAACTCCTCTAGCTTTTTTTCCGCGGCTTGCAGGGCCTCGTCGTCGCAGTCGATACCCACCAAAAACGAATCTGTTTTTTTTAATATCGCGTAGGCGTGGCCTCCCCCGCCGACAGTGCCATCAACATAAATCCCCTTTTTATTAACCAAAAGTGAAGCAATAACTTCTTTGACCATTACCGGCTCGTGATAAAATACGGCATTCATGGCCTAAATTCCCAGATCAGCCATGAAATCGCTGAACTTGTCGATATCACCGCCGGTTTTTTTCATTTCCTCTTCAAAACGATCTTTCGACCAAATTTCAATCACCTTAATCATGCCCGCTAAAATGATATCTTTTTCCAATTGCGCATAATCGCGCAGAGCCGGCGGAACTAAAACCCGCCCTTGGTTGTCCAAATTGCAGTCAATTGCTCCGGACATGAAAAAACGCTGAAACGCCCGCACTTCTTTGCGCAAAATAGACTGCTGAGATACTTTTTCCTCAATAATGCGCCATTCATCATATGGGAAAACCATCAGATAGCCGTCCCAGTTGGTAATCACCATGCGGTTGTCATACTTTTCCGAGAAAACTTCGCGGAACTTGGACGGGAAAATGATTCTTCCCTTTTCATCAATATTATGATGATATTGGCCCCGAAAGACTGACACTAATTAACCTCCACAAAAAACCACTTTACTCCACGTGGCCAACTATAAAGGGGTAAAATGCCTTTGTCAAGAAAAAAATTTAACTTTTTTTGATTAAAAAACTTAAAATCACTGGGAAAATAGGGGAAAAGAGGTGGGTAATAGTGTCAACCCCAATATTATCTCTGTGATTAATTATTCATTCTATTTTAGAATTTGATTTGAATACGTCCGGAATAGACCGTAGATAATCTTAAAAAAATGGCCTCTCCGGATATATCGTAACCATTTATATTGTAATGGATTATTTATCGAAAGGAACAAATCGCTTTAAATAATTGTCCCTTAGCACATTAATGCGTCGACTCCCTGGTGTGCCACGGCACGCTTAATACGAAACATCTTTATTATGCTAAAATAAAGTAATATAATTACAAACACTTACCGTTTTTTTATTTTTCTGCACATCCGGCATGTATTTTGTATTATTCATCTGGTACATTTATACCAAAAAAATAAAATCACAAAGGAGAAAAACAATGGAAAATACCGAAATTAATATTTTTGATATTATGGCGTGCAATGTGTACTGGGATTTCGAAAACTCACCGATGCCTAAAGAAACGCATAAGTTTCTTGTTGCCTTATATCCCACCCCCGGAGTAGTCGCACCGGACCTGATCGAAAAGATAACAGCCTATGGTCCCGGCAGATATCAGGTAAATTTTAAAAATCAGATGTTTAACAATGAAACCCTGAACGGCTGGTTTTATGACCCGAAAATTCCCAACTACTGGTACATGGTCAATCTACCTACCGGTTTTATGAAAGAAGGAGAATATACTATAGAAATTACTTGTAAGAACGGTAAGGTAGTAAAAAAATCCCGCATCCAGAAAAATGCGCCCTCCGATGCCATGGTCGCTTCTTATCTTAAACATTGGGATAAAATATATAATTCGTTTTCACCCTCGAAAAAGAACCCGTTATCTAAAGGCGCCTCATTAAAAAATATCAAATGCAGTTGGAAAACACTCAAGGATGTGGACAATTTCGTTGCCTTTTATGTCTATCGTCTGGCCGAAGGCGCGTCATCAAAAGAGTTCGACGGC
Source organism: Smithellaceae bacterium (assembly GCA_050008655.1). Lineage (GTDB taxonomy): Bacteria > Desulfobacterota > Syntrophia > Syntrophales > Smithellaceae > UBA4810. The sequence goes on along the minus strand of JBEKMF010000028.1, from coordinate 14,470 downwards.
AATAAACTCGTTTGGTTCGATAATATATATACTCAAAGACTCTTTCAAAACGATCCGAGGGCCGGTTTAAACCGGGGTGAAGTTATTATCGGAGATCAACTCAAGCCGAAAACTAACTATGCTTACTTTGTCGAGATAACAGACGGTAATATAGCGGGTGACGCAAATATATGCATCTTCCAACCGCACCAGATATTTAAGACGCCGTAAGGGTGACCATAATTAAATTTCAGCAGGGAGGATGCCTTTGTTAATTACAGCGGCAGTTCTTCGCGAAAAAGCAAAACTATTTAACATTGAACAACTGGAGTTGGATATACTGCGCCCGGACGAAATTCTCGCGCATTTCCGGAGCGGGTGTCTGTCATACAGATTTAACTATCCGTGACAATCCTCGAATCAAAGCATTTGTTTGTTTTTTTAAAAAGCATTCTTTTATGGATGGGAAGTATAGAAATAACGAACTTATGTGCCAATGAAATAATGACAACAAATAAACGGTATACTGTAATATTAATTATTACACTATATGTTATTGCTATTCTTTCTTGTTAAAACGATAATGATTGATTGCTTGATTATGCTCGCTCAAAGAATCTGAAAAAAAATGCGTGCCGTCTTTCTTGGAAACAAAGTAAAGATATTTTACGTTAGCAGGATGCAGCGCGGCATTTAAAGAAGTCAATCCGGGATTGGCAATAGGCCCCGGCGGCAAGCCTTTGATAATATAAGTGTTATATGGTGAATTTCTTTTTAAATGTTTCTTTAGAACTTTACCTTCAAAATTTTCCAGATCATAAACTGCCGTCGGATCACTTTGCAGGCGCATTTTCTTTTTGAGCCTATTATGAAATACGGCTGAAATCAGAGGTTTTTCCGCATCAGCACCCGATTCTTTTCCGACGATGGAAGCGAAGGTGACAAACTGATTAATATTAAATCCCATTTCTTCCGCCTTTTTAACTATTTCGGGTGTAACTTTTTTCCAAAACTGACTAACCATTATTTTCATTATTTGGCGCGTGCTCATTGAACGGTTAAAAATATAAGTATCCGGGAACAGATAACCTTCTATAGAATCGGACATAATGCCCAAAGATACTAAAAAACTTTCATCCCGAGCTAGCTCAAAAAAAGTTTCATTATCAATTAGCTTATAATACTCCAAGCGCGCAGCAATTTCCTTCATAGAAAAATCTTCGGGGATAGTCACTAGATAAGTTTTAATTTCTCCACGGATTAGCTTGTCAATTACCGCCGCTGGAGTAAGAGAAGTGTTGAATTCATATTCACCGGCGCGGATGTTACGTGTAGCTCTTTTTGCTATCGCCAAGCTATAAAAGAAAAAGCGGCTATTGACCAATCCTGCACCATTAAGAATTTCCGTAACCTTTAGAAAGCTGGAACCTGTTGGTATATCGACCAAAACCGTTATATTTTTCCTATCGATGGAAGTAACCGAATAACTTATCAGCAAAACACAAAAGAAAATAAAAACTGCGGCAAAAAATAGGATGACATATTTAAGTACACGCCAGGCGATACGGGGCAATTCAAAAAATTTAACTGCAGTAAACTGTCTCTTTTTTATCCCCATTTTTCGTTTACGCTTATCCGCCGGATGGAGTGTTTTACGAGGTTTTTTAGAAATATTTTTTTTCTTCAATTCTTTCATTTTTCCCGTGGAATTAATTTTTAAAATTATTTTGTGACGGAATCCAGATAACCCTGAAGAATGAGGCAAGCGGCCAGTTTGTCTATCTTATCTTTTCTTTTTTTCCAGCGAATACCTGATTTAATCAGAATTTCTTCAGCTTCTTTGGTGGATAACGTTTCTGGCCATTTAACAACGGGAAGAGAAAAAATTGTATCCAGCAGAGAGACAAACTTATTGACTTTTTTGCATTGAATGCCTTCTGAGCCATCAATTCTTACCGGAAAGCCTATTATAATTTTCTCTACTTTATAGTTTTTGATTAGACTCTCTAATATCTTCAAATCGTGTCCTTTATTCTTTCTTATTATCGTCGACAAACCTTGAGCGGTAAGACCCAATTCATCACATACGGCTACGCCAATTCTTTTTTCACCATAATCCAGACCAAGGACTCGCAGATGGCACCTCTTGTTTTAGTTTCTAACAATTCTCTGTTGCATTTTCAACAATTAAATCATTGGATGGTTTTTAGTGATTAGTACACTTTTTTATTCATCAAGAAATTGATATTAAATATAATGTTGTGAAAAAGCGAGGAGTTTGTTATTTTTCAGCATTATTCTATCAAATTTACGAGGGCAAAAACATGAAGCACTTTGTTCTTGGCACAGCGGGTCATGTCGATCACGGAAAAACTGCGTTAATTAAAGCGCTTACCGGTATTGATACCGACCGCTTGAAAGAGGAAAAGGAACGAGGAATCACTATCGAACTGGGGTTTGCCTCACTTCTCCTCCCTTCCGGGCAAGCCCTCGGCATTGTGGATGTTCCCGGCCATGAAAAATTCATCAAAAATATGGTTTCCGGTGCAACGGGTATTGATTTAGTCTTGATGGTCATCGCTGCGGATGAAGGCATCATGCTGCAGACGAAAGAGCATTTGCATATCTGCTCACTTTTGGGGATATCCAAAGGCATAGTTGCCCTGACTAAAACTGATCTTGTGGAAAAAGACTGGCTGGAGTTGCTCCAAGCCGAGACTAGCAAATTTCTTCGGGGAAGTTTTCTGGAAGGCGCGCCCATTGTGCCTGTTTCAGCTCTCAGAAAAGAAGGGTTGATCAATCTTATAGAGGCACTGGAAGCTGCGGCAAGTAACATCCCGGAAAGAGCAGACTCCGGAATTTTCCGTCTGCCAGTAGACCGTGTATTCACGATGAAAGGATTCGGCACCGTCGTCACCGGCACGCTGGTATCAGACCGTATTAAATCCGGCGAAGAGATTCAAATACTCCCCGCAGAAATTACCGCTCGCATCAGAGGCATCCAAGTGCACAATCAACCTGTAGAAGAATCCTCAGCCGGGCAGCGCACAGCCATTAATCTTCAGGGAATTGATAAATCTGTTATTAAACGTGGCGATATCCTTGCACGCCCGGAAACTATCCAGCCGTCTCAGCGCCTGGATGTTTTCGTCGAATTTCTTTCCTCCAATACCAAAAATCTAAAAAGCAGAACCCTCGTCCGTCTGCACACCGGCACAAGTGAAATTATTGCCCGCGTAATCCTCTTGGAGAAAGATGAAATTGCCCCCGGTCAGAAGACCTTTGCCCAACTGGTTTTAACCAATAAGAATGTTGTCGTAGCCGGTGATCGTTTCATTCTGCGCAGCTACTCGCCAATTACAACTATTGGCGGCGGACAAATAATCGATCCCCTGCCGGCAAAACATAAAAGACATAATTCTAAAGTCCTTGATGAGTTGAATATATTACAAAATGGGACACTGCCGGAGAAAATCTCTGTGATTCTTGAACGGGCTGGCTTTACAGGCATCAATTTAAGCGGACTGGCCTTTCGCCTCGGTATCAACGCCAAGAAAATCAGGGAAGCGCTGGAAACTTTGTTTTCCAGCGAAAAAGCGTTTCTTCTGGATAGTGACTATATAACTGTTATTTCCGCCTACTTTGCCCATCAACTCGAAGAGCTTATTGCAAAAAATCTTACCGCTTATCACAAGAAAAATCCTTTGCACGAAGGCATATCTAAAGAAGAGCTCAAAGCATCGCTGGGACATGTTATCTCGCCAAAATTATTTAACATGGCCATGAGCTCGCTGAATAAAAAAGGAACAATAGTCAGCGATAAAAATAATGTCCGGTTATCGGAACATAAGATACAATTGGCAGGTGAGCTTGACTCTTTGCGCCAAGCTATTGCCAGGATTTATAACGAAGCCGGTCTTACCCCACCATCGCTCACCGAAATTGTGAATGATTTTAAAGAACAGAAAGCAAAAGCGCAAAGCATTGTTAATTTAATGCTTAAAGACGGCAATCTAATCAAAATAAATGAAGAATTATGCTTTGCCCGCGAAACCTTGGAGAAATTGCGCAGTAATTACAAGGCACTACTCATAAAAGACGGTAAAGCAACTCCGGCCAGTTTTAAGGACCTAACAGGCCTGTCCCGAAAATTTATAATTCCGTTGATGGAATACTTTGACATGAACAGACTTACCGTCAGAGTAGGCGACCACCGCATTTTAAGGGAAAAGACATGAGCAATTTTGACCAATGGAATCTGGGTATACCGGTAATCATTTCTCATTCGACGCCCACAACGAAAGCAATCACGCTTTTACAAAAGACGAATATTACGCTAGTAGGTTATGTTCGAGGCGGCAAGATGAACATTTATTTTTAGGAAAGGCTGGTAAAAATTTGAAGACTAAAGAAATTTATCTCAAAGACATCAAGCAAGGGGACAAGGTTGCTTCTTCCTTTCTGGTCGCGGAAAAAAATATGGCCTTCTCCCAAAAAGGTTCTCCCTATCTAACCGTGCGCCTGAAAGATAAAACCGGCGAAATCGAAAGCAAGGTCTGGGATAACGCCGTCGAATTCGATCACCAGTTTAAAAAAGGCGATATAATTTTTATTGAAGGAAAAGCCGCCAGCTATAAAAACTCTATTCAGATATCAATCGTCAATATTAAAAAAAGTGCGTGGGAAGAAGTCGAGCCGTCCGATTATTTACCCGTTGTTAAAGCCGATGTTAACGCCCTGTTCAATGAAATACTGGGCTTCATCGGGAAAATCCAAGACAAGCCTTTGCAGGAGTTGCTCAACGCTTTTTTTCAAGATGAAAAGACTGCTGATCTTTTCAAAAGAGCACCCGCAGCTAAAGGATTTCATCATATATACTTAGGCGGTCTATTGGAGCACACACTGTCGGTTGTGCGTCTGCTGGAAAAAGTGGCCGAACATTATCCGAACCTCAATAAAGATATGCTTATTGCCGGAGGGATTCTTCATGACATCGGCAAAATATATGAATTTTCCTATAACCAACTTATTGATTACAGCGACGAAGGAAGATTAATCGGTCACATCGTTATAGGCGTGGAAATGCTCGACAAAAAAATAGACACTATTCCGAATTTCCCTCCACAATTATCTTTGGAACTGCGTCATATACTTTTAAGCCATCACGGAGAATTTGAGTTCGGCTCTCCCAAACGCCCGAAAACCATGGAAGCTCTGGTTGTTCATTACATTGACGATCTTGACGCCAAGCTCAATGCTTTCGAAACATTCGTCGCCGATTCTACGAATGCCGATTCCGATTGGACAGCCTACAACCGTTTTTTTGAAAGGTTTCTTTATAAAGGGAAATAAGGCACAGGTTTAAAGTTAGCATCTGAGTTAAATTTAAATATTGCTTCCTGTAATCAAGATTTTTCAACTCTGGCGATAAACACAACATTTCTTCTGGAAATCAACAGATTTTTTTCCCAAACCGCCTATACCGCTTTTTGACTGAAAATAACTAAAAGAGGTAAACAGTTTTGATTTGGAAGAAATGTCCTTTGGGCAAATTTTCGGTATACACGTCGTAGAGATAAGTGAATGTAACACTAAGCCATGAAAAACGATAATAAACATCGGCGCCCATGGAAAGTGTTTCTCTGGCGCTGCCGCTTACCGTTACTCCGTTTTGCTCTTTATCCTTGCTGATCATCCAGTTGATCGAAGGTCCTAGTTTAAATTTATCTGTCAGATTATAGCCCAAAAGGCACTGCACGTATAACTCATCTCCCGGCAGAACATTGGTAGTTTCGTTTTTCAACCGGAAGTAATATTTCACGGCAGCGTCAATACTGAAATCGCCGAAGGATTTGTAAAGAAAAATCATGGGCTTGATATCATACTGATTCGAGCCGATATTGGCCGCTTTTGAGGCGTTATATTCTCCTGTTGGAAATTCCACGAATATCATCGGTAGAATATCAATCTGTTTAAACGGCAAGAAATAACCGGCACCGAGATTGATATCACCCAGGCCGGACGAGTTCTGATTCATGGAATGAATGTCCGTCTCGCCCAGAGGAACAAGAGCGGTTGCGACAAAATCGGATGAATAATAGCACAGACGCAGCAATTCCTGCGTGTTTAAATATCCAAAATCTTTTACGGCGGCATTTCCGTTTTTATCGGTCATTTCGTCGGCGGTATAAACGGAAGTATAGGTGAGAAAATAAGTTCCCTGCGCGCGTGCGCCGTCATAAAAGTTTACAGCCAAGGCAACCTTCGGCATCATAACTAGCAGAGATAATAAAATGGAAGTTAAACGGAGCAAGGGATGCGACAGGGATGTGATATTGTAAACCTTTCATATATATTTTGGGTTACGCTTATACAATAATTCCCGGTAAATGCAAGGAAAAAAGTGGACAAATAGTACTGGCATTTTGTCTATATTGGGGTTAGCTTCCGTCGACTCTGTCGGAAACAGCAAAATGAAAAAATTACAATCACCAATACCTGTTTTCTTTTTTCTGCAATCTCTGCTGCTTTTAATCCGTAATCAACAACCTTTTAATGTTATAAGATTGTTGATTGCAGGTGTTTCTAGCAAACACTTCTTTCTGTATGTGAGCATTCATGATTTTCCACGGACATACTTTCTTTCAAATGGTATTCTTTAATTTATTGACAAGGAAGACAGGATTTCCTAGACTTTCTCAAATAAAAGTAGGAGGTTATTATCAAAAAAATACTATCAATCATAATTCCAGCATTCAACGAAGGCAAAACCATTTATATAATCTTAGACAAAGTGAAAGCAGTGCAATTGTTCGCTGGCGTTGACAAAGAAGTAATTATCGTTGATGATTTTTCCACGGACAATACGGAAGAAGAGGTATTACGATATAAACAAGATAATCCTGAACTGAATATTGAATATTATAAACATTCCTTCAATAAAGGCAAAGGTGCTGCGCTGCACACAGGTATTGATAAAGCTAAAGGTGACTTTATTATAATTCAAGATGCCGACCTTGAATACAACCCACAAGAATATAATTTAATGCTACAGCCAATATTAGAAGGCTTTGCCGATGTGGTTTATGGAAGCCGTTTTATTGGCGGAAATCCACACCGTATTTTATTCTTCTGGCATAGTATCGGTAATCGTTTTCTTACATACATTTCCAATATGTTTTCTAATTTAAACTTAACAGATATGGAAACTTGCTACAAATTATTCAGAGCTGAAGTTATTAAAACTATTAAACTTCGAGAAAACCGCTTCGGTTTTGAACCTGAAGTAACTGCAAAAATTGCCAGTATAAAAAATATACGAGTTTACGAAGTGGGTATTTCATATTACGGACGCACTTATGAAGAAGGGAAAAAGATTGGCTGGAGGGATGGTTTCAGCGCACTTTGGTGCATACTGAAATACAATATGTTTCCCCAGCAGTCCGGAATGTGTGGAAAAAAGACAAGTAACGGAATGAATGAGATAAAATATTAACTTTTCTTTTTAATCGAATTACAATAAAAATTAGGCCACAAAATGAAGTTAAGAGATCTAATCAATAAAAATGTTTGAAAAAATAGAAAGCTATGGGTAACAATTCTTATTGTCGTATTTGTATTTCTTTATAAACCACCGATAGTGGAAACTATAGGAAAATTAGTTCGATACACCTTCCATACTGCAAAAGATATTCAATCTGACCTTTTTTTGTGCTGAAGGAAATTGAAGAAGCATCAATATGGTAGAAACATAAAGATGAGAATCATGCTTAATGAAAGGGTTATCCGGAAAACCCTTGAAGAAATAGTTCGATACTCAAGATTTTGTACTATTACCAGTATCCACAGTTCGATTGGTAATCCTCGATTAAATTCAAAGCCAAAAAATATTGATAAGTAAATGTAATCAACAGTGGATGCTGCGCCTGATTTGATAAAATTCTTCAATACCGGCCACAGGGAATAAGAAATGACTAAGCAGCCAATCAGTAAATAGCTTATTGGCTGTTTATTATTCCAGAACAAAACACCTCATTGAAATAGTATTATTTTGATACCCTTCATGGATGAATCTAAGCTTATCATTTTTTTGTTGTATGCCTAGAATATAGAGCATGGGCAAATAATGATCTAAAGTGGGGATGGCCTTTCTTATTCTTGTATCCAGCTTTTGATAATTAATGAGGTTAACATGATTTTTTTCTAACAGACAGCGTTTGATTTTTTCATCAATTTCCACAACCCAATCATCCGATGGGGCGTCAGTATCGTAATCCATCAAACTTAAATTATGCACCATATTCCCGCTGCCGATAATCAATATACCTTCATTTCTCAAATCCGCCAGCTCCCGTCCCAGATTATAATGGAAGGCCACATCTTTAGTCATATCCAGGCTCATTTCACACACAGGAATGTCGGCCTGCGGATAAATATGTTTCAATATTGCCCAAGAAGCATGATCCAAGCCCCATTCATCAAAACAGTTTATTTCTATACTCTTGACCGCTTTTTTTGCCATAGCCGCATGCTTTGGCGAACCAACACAGTCATATTTAAAATCATACAACTCTGCGGGGAAGCCATAGAAATCATAAATTTGTTGAGGCCTCTCCATGCAAGTAACAAAAGTGCCTCTAGTCAGCCAATGCGCGGATATAACCATAACGGCTTCCGGCTTAGGAAGTTTCTTCCCCAGTTCACTTAAGTGTTTGGTAAAATCATTTTTCAAGATGATATTCATCGGTGAGCCGTGACCGATGAATAAAGCGGGCATTTGTTTTTCCGTAGTTTTATTACCCCCAAATTGCCCTGGGAGAGCAATGTTTCTATTTAACCTTGGCTAATAACGGTCTAACTTTTTTAATCACAAAAACGATTAAGAAAATCAAAGCGCACAGGAGAACAAACCCGATAATCGGGACTCCATAAGTGATAGCGTTGCCGTTGGCAAATATCTTTTTCAAATCCGTTGAAGGTTCCGCTTGATAACGACCTTCCGGCGCACGATATTTTTCCGGGATATTGGGGATTTTATTCCTATTTGTGTCCGTAAAGGAGCGCATATACTGCGTGAGGGCTATCCATTCTTTTAATTCCCGTGGCTTGGAAGAACCTTTATCGGTATAGATAATCGCCTTTCCTAAATCCGGCAAAGTGTGACCTTTCTTATCCTTTGGTTTTACACTGAGGAACCCATAGGTGACTCTGCTTACATAATTTATCATTTCCGCCGCATAGAAGTTAGAACAGACACGATACAGTTTCTTAAAATCGAGAGGTTTATATTCGCCCTTTTCATCCTGCACGGAAACTTGCGTTATCCTATCGAACAAAATGCGATGGGGATTGAAGGCGAACTTTACCCCGGAAACCTGCAGATGAGCGCCTTCTTTTTTAAAAGGCGCCACCGAAGCCTCAACCTCCAGAATATCCTTCAACTCCTTACCGGTAACATAAAAAGCCAACAGTGGATAGCCGGCGATGCCATCCCTGCCGATGCCTAGCGACAGCACCTGAAAAACATCAGCAGTCGTAATTTTCCCTTTCTGGAAAGAATCCCTGATCAACCCCAGCGGTTCCAAGGCAACATGAACATATTCATAATTATTTCCTTCAGCCTTTTGTACGGCAAAGCGGTAAGCATCGGTAATCAGGTTTCCCAATCCCATCTCTCTGGGGTTAGCATAGGCAGACGTCAGTGAATCCATATTAAAATCGCTTTCGGCAATCACCTGGTCAAAACTTAAATGATAGGGAGAAAGAAAATTCCGGTTAACAATATCTTTGTAGCCGTCAACTTCTTCCGAGACAATTCTATCGTCCGGAATACCGGTGCTGATATTTCTTAGATCATAGGAGGCGACCTTGATATCCTTTCCTTTGGTATAAAAAACTTTCAGGATACCCAGATACTCGCCGTAACAGCCACTGGAAACGATAAGTGTCCGACCTACTTTTATCGGTTTGGGTAAAATAGTGTGCGTATGGCCGCTGATAATAACATCGATTTGCGGCACTTTTCGCGCCAATTTTTCATCTTCTGATTTCTTTTCTATCGGAGATGTACCGGAATGGGAAAGGCAGATAATCATATCAACGTTTTCTTTGTTTTTTAAAACATCCACCATCTTCTTACTGGCCCGAATCGGATCGCTAAATTTGACAGGCTGGACGAAGGGCGTATCGTCACCGGCATCCTTGCCCATAATGCCGAATACCCCAATGCGGATACCATTTCTTTCGAAAATCATATACTCATTTACCGGATAGTCCTTAAAGGCTTGCTTCAGTGCTGCATCTCCGGGATCGTTCCTACTAAGAATAATGTTGGAAGCAACTAAAGCGGGCAATTGCTGGCTTTTTGATCGCGCAATGTTAAGCATTTTTGCCAGACCATCTGCGTGGAAATCGAAATCGTGATTACCAAAAGTTGTTACATCATAGCCCATTTTCCCCATGAGCCGGAGTTCCGATGCTTCTTTCAGAAATGAGGTATGGAAAAGCGTACCCATGGAAAAATCGCCGGCATCTACACGCAAAGTCTTATTCTGATTATATATCCGCTGTTCTTTAATTACATAAGCGAGCTTAGCGTATCCCCCCTGCTGGACTTGTTGTCCGTCCTGAGTCAAAACCTTATGGGGTAATAAATACGAATGCAAATCATGAGTAAAGAGAATCACCAGTTCTCTGCCGCCTTTTCCCTGGCCGTCCGAATCTCCTCCCGCAATGATAATCAGCAACAAAGAAAAAGTAAGCAACACGATTTTTTTGGCAAACTTCATGATTATTATCCTTTCTTTTACAAACAAAATTTATATACTGCGCCCACAATTATAAAATATTAACCTAGATGGTTCCGGTATTCAAGTGAAAATAACATTATCTCTAAGCCAGCTGTATTCACATATAGTCAGAAACCCTACACACGTCTCGGCCTTTTCTCTTCAGCTAATAAGCAACCGGCAATACAAGCTTCCGCGCATTCACCGTCGCATGGTTCAATATGGATGGTTATAACGGAATCGGTAAATCTTTGCCTGATTTTTAATTCCAATCCTTTAGTAATGCTATGGGAATCAAACACTGACATTTGCGGATTAACTTTAATATGAAATTCTATAAAGCGATAATGCCCGGCTTTGCGCGTTCTTAACTGATGAAAACCATGAATGGATGGCTGATAACTTATAATTACATTGCGAATCCAATCCTCTTCTTCCGGCGGCAATTTAACATCCATTAAATCGCGAATAGAGTTTACAGTCAATTCATAAGCCGCCCGTAGAATGATGACAGCAACAAATATGGCGGCGATCGGATCAAGCCAATGAATCCTCGGATCGGGGAAAAGGCTGCTGCCAATCCAAATTAACCCCAGGCTGACCATAACGCCCACCGAGCTGTACACATCCGTGCGTAAATGCCAGGCATCGGCTTGCAAGGCAATAGAATCGGCTTCCTTGCCTACTTGGAACAGTTTTCGCGAAACAATAAAATTAATTACGGTAGAAAAGAGCATGACGGCAACACCCCATTCAGGCGCATCAAGTGTTTGCGCAGAACTTATTTTTTTTATTGCTTCAAAAATAATCCAAAACGCAGCGACAAAGATAAGAGCTGCTTCTACCAGACCCGATATATTTTCTATTTTTCCATGGCCAAAGGGATGCCGCTCATCAGCGGGAACGCTGGATGTTTTTACGGAGAACATGGCGATAATTGCGGCCAACAAATCCATGACAGAATGAATCGCTTCGGATATTATCGAAACAGAACCAATTAAAATACCTACAATTACTTTAAATAAAACTAATAAAGAATTGGAAACGACTGATAATATTGCCACTCTTCCTTTGCGCTGCTGTAGAGGCATCAATTTAACTCTCCAAAATGGGTTATATTAGTAATATATCACGGCTGGGAATTGATTTCCCGCAAATTTTAAGCCATCTAAAGATAATTGATTTCCTTTGCAATTAGTTAAAATTATGTTAGTAGGAACGCCTTAATTTGCTTTCCTTTGAATTGCATATATGAATATAAACAAAAATAAAAATATTTTATTCTTTTTTAAAAATGCCACGGTTAGAGATTGGCAAGACTGGCGCTGGCAATTCAAAAATCGTTTTACCAAGGTGGCACAATTAGATCATTTTCCCGGCGGGGCAGCGCTGCAGACGGAAAAGTTAAACGCCGTGACAGCTGTTTATCCAATGGCGATCACTCCCTATTATTTATCACTTATTCAAATTGGTGACGAAAACGATCCGGTCCGCGCCCAATGCATTCCGGATTTACGGGAAATTTCTTATTATAAGGACTATCTGGACGACCCACTGGAAGAAGACAGCCATATGCCGGTACCTAAACTGATACACCGCTATCCTGATCGCTGCCTCGTTATTGTTACTGAAGTTTGCCTTGCTTATTGCCGACATTGCAACCGCAAGCGTTTTTGGCCACAATCAGTACATGTTGGTCTAAAAGCACGGCTTAAAAAAATTATCCCCTATATTTCTGAGTCGCGGCAAATCAGAGAAGTTATCATCTCCGGCGGTGATCCGCTTATTTTTGACGATCAAACGATAGAAACTCTACTGGCCTCACTGAAAGCTATACCGCACATTGAAGTTTTACGCATCGGCAGTCGCGCCCCTGTTGTCCTGCCTATGCGGATAACCAAAGAATTCTGTCGGATGCTCAAACGCTACCGCCCCTTATGGTTTAACACACAATTCAATCATCCGGCTGAAATCACCCTCGAATCCAAACGAGCCTGCAATATGATCCAAGAAGCAGGAATTCCCGTTTCCAACCAGTCCGTTTTGCTCCATGGCGTCAATGACTCGCCGGATATAATGCGCAACTTACTTTACGGCTTGCAAAAGATATCGGTTCGTCCTTATTATCTTTTCCATTGTGACCCGGTTAAAGGATGCGAACACTTCCAGACCCATTTAAAATCAGGAATAACTATGATGGAAAAAATATCGTCTCAGTGCTCGGGACTAAGTCTGCCTCAATATGTTCTTGATTTACCGGGAAGCACAGGAAAGATGCCGCTGAATACAATGTCGCCAACAATAAATAATTATTTGCAAACACATCAACATTATTTTGACAAGTTTCTACAAATAGATTAGTAAGAACGGAATTAATCGCAAAAAATAATGAACTTCATAAAATAGGGAGAAAATCTTATGTACACCGCGAGCGATTTAAGGAAAGGATTGCGGCTGAAAATTGATAACGAGCCATATGTCATTACCGAATTCAATTTTGTCAAACCGGGCAAGGGGCAGGCACTCTACCGTTGCAAGCTGAAAAACATGATCACGGGAAGCCAGTTCGAAAGATCTTTCCGTTCAGTAGACACCTTTGATTCGGCCGATTTGCGTGAAAAGAAGATGCAGTATTTATATAAAGAAGGAGATAAATACTGTTTCATGGATAATGAAAATTTCGAGCAAATTTATTTAACGGAAAGTCAAATCGGTGACGCCAAAAATTTCTTAATCGACAATATCGAAGCGGAAATTTTACTCTTTGAAGACCGTCCTATCGGAATAAGCCTGCCCAATTTCGTTGATTTGGTTGTTACCGAAGCCGAACCCTGGGCCAAGGGTGATACGGTATCCGGCGCCACAAAACCGGTCAAGCTGCAGACGGGATATTCAATTCAAGTTCCTACTTTCATCGATGAAGGAGAAAAAATCAGAGTCGATACACGCACTGGTGAATATCTAACCCGCGTCAAAGGATAAATACATTTGAGTGCATCAAATTTGGATGATAGTTTTTTACTGGCACAAAAAAAAGAAGCACTGCACCTGCGCGCCCAACTAATCCAAAATATCCGTCTTTTTTTTATTGAGCACGGATTTTTAGAAGTAGAAACTCCGCTGAGAATCCCCTCACCCGCACCGGAAGAACATATTGAAGCATTTCCTTCGGGTGATTGGTTTTTACAAACTTCCCCCGAACTTTGTATGAAAAGACTTCTGGCTTCCGGTTTTCCGCTTATCTTTCAAATCAGCAAATGTTTTCGGGCGAGCGAAAGAGGCAGTCTGCACCTGCCGGAATTCACCATGCTGGAATGGTATGTGGCTGGGTTTAACTATCATCAGCTCATGGATCAATGCGAAGCAATGCTTATCACCGCATTAAACAACATGGGCCATACCCAAAACATTATCCGGCAAAATAAAAAAATAAACTTGGCGTCGCCCTGGGAAAGAATCACTATCGCGGAGGCCTTCTCCCAATACGCACCGGTTAGCTTGCCGGATGCCCTCCATCAGGACAAGTTTGATGAAATCATGGTTGAACACATTGAACCGCGCCTAGGCAGCGACCGGCCAACATTTATTTATGATTATCCGGCTAAATTGGCGGCCCTGGCTAAAATAAAAAAGAATGATCCAACTGTTGCGGAACGCTTCGAACTTTACATCGGCGGACTGGAACTGGCCAACGGTTTTTCGGA
>JBEKMF010000027.1:0-19873 GCA_050008655.1 Smithellaceae bacterium | reverse complement strand
TTTATCTCTTGCAAAAAAACGCCATGCAGGAGACGCGTCAGAGCCAGCATAACCAGCATAGTGTGCCGGAAATCATGGTAGTTGGTGTTGCACTTTTGAAATCCCGGATAATGACCGCGAAACAGTTTTTCCACATCGCGGAAAGCCTGATCCAGATACCGAAAATCGAATTGGGACTTAATCAAAGAGGTGGTAAATTTGACTTCTTTGATAATCGCGTTATTGTCGCGAATATCTAAAAGTTTGGTAGGCAACGCGTTATCATCATTCATGCTTATCTTATTCCGGCTCTCCTTGCCCCTTCCCCAAGGAAAAAATTAATAATAGGGAGTAAAATAGATGGCAAAGTTGCTAATCGTGATATTTTGCATAGCACTACCTGTGCTTTGGGTAAAGCCGAAAAGCAGCGTGCTAAATTGGGCATGCATAGCCGGTGAAAGTTCTATGGTCCGATTAATTTGCGGTGTGGCAGCGGTATAAGGAATGGTGACATCGCTACAATTGGTGCAATCTATCCAGGCCTGGACATTATAATTATAATTCCCGTCGGCATTGGCAGTTGGGTTCCGGAAAATCTCAATTCTAGCAGTATGGCTGGCGGTAGTATCGAAGAAGGTAGTTGATCCCAGGTCATAATATCCACCGGTCCCATCTCCCGTGTAGGAATTTTGCGGATAGTCGGGATCTCCTGCTGTACCCGCACCGTGGATGTTATCGTCGCAACTCGCCGCGAGATAACCAGCGAGAGTAGTACCGGTGGCACAATTTCCGGCTGTATTAGCACCCCACAACATCAAGGCCATATGGTCATTGGCGGCATCGTTTCTCCCGTTACTGCAACCAGCGCTAGTGACGCCGGCGTTAGTATACTTGTCAAACTCAATGGCCATTTTGGGAGGCGCCAGACCTAATCCATCAAGGGTATTGGCCCGTGGTGCTGTTGCTGCCGCTACTGTATTACCCGGCCCGGCATAAGCCATTAATTCTCCCATTCCTGTTATGGCCGGCATTCCTCCTCTTCTTGATGCATCATTATTGGCACCATTCATTACGGTGAAGGTAAAGCCGTCGCCATGACAGGTACCGGTACAAGTATAACTGTCGGCAAAAGTAAAATAAGCCCGAATGCCATAGGGGGAATTGCAGATACCACTAACGCAATAAGCGGCATCGGAATTTCCGGCATACCAGGCAACGCCGCCAGTATTCGCAGTTGAATTCCCCAGTGTGATGGTGTTACTGGCGGCATTAACGGTAACACCGGTGCCCAGGGCTGTAAATCCACCCGTTCCGGTTATAGTATTGGCATATGGTGACGCATTATTGCTGTTTCCTCCCACTGTATAACCTAAAATTGCCATCCGGGAATAGGTATTGCTGACTGGAGTGATCGCCTGCCCGGAACCCGTATTAAATGTGCCGGTAGAATTGATCTGCGCAGACGTGTGGACAACGACTCGGTAAGCGTTAACGTTGGTGTAAGAAAAAGTTCTGGACGGGTTATTCGCATCGGTTATATTGGTAAAAACGTTTCCCGCACAGGTATCGTAGGTATAGACATGAGCCGCATCAGCTTGAGGTATTTCAAAAAATCCAAAACGAGCGGGATAAATAGCGCTGGCTCCGGTAACCGTAAGGTTACCGCCGTTTGTTAAAGTCTGATTTGAGGCCGGAGTCGTGAGCATAGGAACTACGCTGGTGCCGGCACTAACAGAGGTCGTAAAATTGGCATTGGTTATTATATTATGAGGGCGACTGGTTAATGTAAGAGTATAGTTATTCGCGGAACCAGAGACGGTATAAGTAAACCACCCATAGGCGGTGGGCATATAAACGGCCGCAGATCCTGCAGCAGGAGCATAGGTAACACCACCGGGAAATCTGAAATTAATGGTATCACCACTGCGCAAATCAGTGCCATTTGCCATATGACTTGTAATAGTTCGGAAATAATAAGGGCTCACATTTAAGACGAAACTGCCGGCATTATTCAGCAACGCGTAGGTAATACCATGGAGGGTTTCCAAAATGGAATTTTTTGTAGCTTCGGTCGTCTGACTTTTATAATTGCTGGCCAGATAACTGTATCCTGATTTGGCGATATAAGCTGCTTTCGTCGTTGCGGTCGTGTTGAGCTGGTTAAAAATAGAACTACCCATCGTCGAGAGCATGGAGACAACAAGAAGAGAGAAAAAAAGCAGCGTGATGACGAGCGCCATGATCATGCTGCCTTCCGGCAGAAAAGGCCGGAGGCGAAATTCTTTCTTTGGCAACAACATTTTCCCCCCTATATTTATTTAACGCTCTTCACTGAATTTACACCGGGCCAACAATTTTTCCGCCCGACCCGGAAATCGTCTAATCCTGGTTCCAGTTTAACGGCTCATAGTAGTCCCGGCCCACCCGGCTATTATTTCTGCGGACATTATACACGGTGGAACAGGTATATGTCCCGCCGGTCACATCCGTTCTATTGAGCGTCAGAGTAATCTTGATAGAAGCCAGATTCGCGATGGGGCTCACCGTACTCCAGGTTCCGCTCCCCGTGAAAGGATCGGTAAAACTGTAAAAATCCAGCTGAAAAGAGTTGACATTATCAATCAGGGCCGACCCAGTTCCGGCAGCCGGAGGCGTCGTTCCATTGAGAATCTTTATCTGACTTCCGACCCGGCCGATACAACGGCTAACATTGGTAGTATTGCCAGTGGACGCATTATAATATGTTGATGTATAGCAAATGTAATCGGGATCGGCTTCACTCAGCGTGCTGATGGCGCTGATATCTTCAAACTCCAGAATCATTCTATCCAGAGCAAGTTGCACCTTTTGCGAAAGTTCATCATTCGCCTTGGCCCTGATATAACCTTTGGCACCCTGCGCAATCAGCATGCTCCCGACAGCGGCCATGATTCCGAGCAAAATTACAGTAACGATAATCTCGATCAAAGTAAAACCGGCATTTTTTTTCATGATATAGTCCGTAAATTCTTCAATATCTATTGCGTAAAAAGGGTTGTTATTGTCTGATCACTCACCGTAATCGTTACTTTTAAAGTGCTGGTACCCGAAGCGGCCGTTTGCTCAATATGCGAAGAATCGAAGGCTATAAATTTGGTCGTTTGTGTGTACTGGCCAAAATAGGGGTTGTTTCCCACAACATTTCCGGCCTGAATGTGCGACTGCAAAGTTGTCAAAACATTCGGATTCCCGACATTCATCAATTGATTATAGTCAACGTTCATTTTCTCCACAACTCCAATCAAGGCATACTGATTACTTACGCGAACAGCGGAAGCCGAGCTGCCAGTCAGGTTTGGTCCCATAAAATTAACTAAAAAAGTCGCCGCAATCGCGGCCACAACCATGATAACTATCACTTCCAGAAGGGTAAAACCTTTTTTATTCGTGAAACTCCAATTCCGAAAGCGTAGCGCATCGGAATTGGTAAGTTGAATCCCGCCATCAGCGGGACGAAGCGGAGGGTATAATACAAAATGTTTCCAAAGTTTGCTTTGGGGTTCATACCCGTGATTCGCCATAGTTCTTTCTTTTATCATGGGATAAATCCTGTATTGGCCGTAACGGTTATATTGCCGCCCGAAGTTGCCACAGTAATATCCGCTGCGCCGGGCGAACCGAATCTATCAAAGGTTATGGTCAGCGGAGTTGCCGAAGTTATCGACAGATTGGACAAAGTAACTTGATTTGCGTTTTCTCCGAAAAAGTTAATTTTGGTTGCAACAGCATTTTGAAAAAGCCAATATACACTTGCGGAATTGAAACTGACGCCCCAAGTTGAATCGGTTCTTATCGCCCGGCCCTGCGCATATCTTAAATGGCTCTTCACTTTATCCAACTCTCCGATTACCCCATAAGTAGCAGGAGTGCTGATCTTGGCGATAGCAATTGCGCCGATAATTCCAAGAATTAAAATAACCGTGATTACCTCTAAGAAAGTAAAGCCTTTTTCCGCCTTAAGTATTCTGCGCACAACCACTCCCTGGGGTCAAAAGACCGGATTTAATGAAACTGCGAATAGAGCTGATCAGTAAAACACCGAAGACTATGGCCGCCCCTGTTAATACCAGTGCAAAAACTAACGCTCGCGGGGAAAAGAGCATGAATTCCAAGACAAAAGCGTCGACCACAATAAAAGCTGTATGCGCGATAATTCCATACTGGGCAAAAATTACCGTTGGAGGTTTTTGCGAGACCATTACCGCCATAGATATTATTAAAACGGCGCTCAAAATAGATAAATACGGCTGAACTCGTAACCACAAATTAATATTGCTATTACTAAGGACATCTTTCAGGCCCCAAAGGGCAAATAATCCCATGAGCAAATAAAATAATCCGATAATCAATAAAAGAAAGCTGCATTGCCGAGGAGATATAATTTTACCGGAAAGAATGCTTACGGCATCAGAGCTGAGCTCACGGGGCTGAAAAAGAAAGCGATTAAATTTATACAGGGTACTACTTTCAACTTTCTTCACGCCAACCATTATCTGATAGATTAAATTATCCGGTGGGATAATTGTTTTCTGCTTTTCTATTTTTTCTATTATAGCGGCGAACTTTTCCATATTTTATCCGGAAATCTACTCTACTACAATATACATCTTCCAGCGGTAAATAGTCACAAAATATTTTGTTCATTCATCAATTCTTTTAATTTTTCCAATCCGCGGTAAATACGCATTTTGACAGCACTTAGAGATTTACCGGTAATTTCGGCAATCTCTTCCAAAGATAATCCCTGTTGGTATTTCATAATTAATAATGCCCGGAGTTCATCCTCCAGACGCAAGAGACAGACAGTTATTTCTTGAGTTTCTATGAATTTGGCTTCCGGTGAAGGACTATCATCGGCCAATGCATGTGCGTTTAATTCTCCGGAAATATTGTGTTTTTTGTTTTTTTTATAATGGTTTTTGATTAAATTAAAGGCAATGGTGTAAAGCCAGCTAAAGAATTTCTTCCGGGTGTCATAACGCCACAAATATTGATAAGCCCGGATAAATGTATCCTGTGTTAAATCCTCGGCGTCTCCAAGATTGCCGGTCAGGCGGTAAGCTAAATTATAAATAGGCGCCTTGTATTCTTCCACCAGCAAAGAATACGCCTGCCTGTCTCCTTTTAAAACCTGGGCAACAATTTGAGCCTCTTCGTTTTGATCCATTGCCGTTTTCTATCCAGTAATAATATTGGAATCCCCCCCCCCCATGCCGCCTGCGCCATACTCTATAATATGATATTCCGCCCTCTATCGAATATCAAGTAAATTCAAATATTATGATGAAATATTTTTGGACAAATTCTATTAAAAATAGTAAGTTGTAATATGCAAAAAGATGGGGTTTTTTATGTTATCCAATAAAATTGTCGCTGTCGTTGTTCCCGCCTATAACGAAGAGAAACAAATCGGCCAGGTATTGGAAACAATGCCCGATTTTGTCGACCGCATCATCGTTGTCAACGATTGTTCCCCAGATAACACCGCCGCTACCGTTCTTAATTATATAAACAAACGTCAATCACCAGTCCGGCAAATTAAAACAAATAAAGTCACCTATCGGAACGATGACAAATATAACCGCGCCGATTATTTACTGACGGAAAAACAGCAAATTCAAATGAAATATTTTATTCCCTCCGAAATAGCCAACGCCAATCCCGAAGCTGACCGTATAATTTTAATCAATAATTTAAAAAACGGCGGTGTTGGCGCCGCCATCGCCCGTGGCTACAAATGGTGCTTGGACAACCGCATTGATTGCACCGCCGTCATGGCTGGTGACGGTCAAATGGACCCGGCCGAATTGGAATCAATATGCCTTCCCGTTATTAACGAAGAAATCGATTATGTCAAAGGTAATCGTCTCATTCACGGTGGAGCCCGGCTGATCATTCCTAAAACACGTCACTTGGGCAATGCCGTTCTTTCGATATTAACCAAAATCGCTTCCGGTTATTGGCATGTCTCCGACACCCAAACCGGATATACCGCCATCTCTCTAGCCGCTTTGAGCGCGATCAAGCTTCATGATATCTACAAAAACTTCGGTATGCCCAATGACATGCTGGTCAAACTCAATATTGCTTTTTGCAGTTTAAAGGAAGTTAAAATCAAACCTGTTTATAACATCGGCGAGAGCTCTAAAATGAAAGTAGCCATAGTCATCCCTCGTATATCGTGGCTGCTGTTTAAATCATTTTTCAAAAGATTGTGGGTTAAGTATTTGTTTCGCGATTTTCATCCGCTTTTTTTGCTTTATCACTTTTCGTTTATCTTAGGACTTTGTTCCCTGCCCTATGCAGTTAAAATAATCTCCCTTGTTTTTGCCGGAAAATCTGTCTCGGCAACAACAATGCTGGCTTTCTTCTTTCTTTTCACCAGCAGTTTCCAATCCCTTTTATTCGCCATGTGGATGGATATACAAGATAACGAAAGGCTATACAAATCTTAACTAATATTTTTTTATGAGAGCATAAAATGACAAAAATGATAAAACCGGCTATCGCTGTTGTCGGAGCCGGAAACTGGGGAAAAAACCTGGTCCGCAATTTCTATGAATTAGGCGCATTAAAAGCCGTCAGTGATGAAAATTCGGATTTATTAAAACAAATGCGGGAACTTTATCCTTCCTGCGATTTCTATTCTTCATTAAGAAATGTACTGTCCCGTGACAATATTGATGGTATCGCCATTGCCACTCCGGCAGAAACCCATTTTTTACTAGCCCGCGAAGCTTTATCATCCGGCAAGCATGTCTTCGTCGAAAAACCTCTTACCCTTTCGGAAAAAGACGCCGTTGAACTGATCGCTCTTGCTCAAAAGAATAATTTAGTTTTAATGGTCGGCCACCTCCTGCAATATCACGGCGCTTTCATCAAATTAAAACAACTCGTCTCCGCTGGCGAGTTAGGCCGGATCAATTATATTTATTCGCATCGATTAAACTTGGGCAAGATCAGGAGAGAAGAAAATATTTTATGGTCTTTCGCTCCGCACGATATTTCGATGATTCTATCTCTTGCCGGTGAAGAACCGGAAAGCGTGCAGGCCACGGGCGGTAATTATCTGCATAAAAATATTGCCGATGTTACCACGACTCATCTGGAATTCGCTTCCGGCCTCAAGGCTCATATTTTTGTTTCCTGGCTGCATCCGTTCAAAGAGCAAAAACTGGTTGTTGTCGGTGAGCAAAAAATGGCTGTTTTTGACGACACCCTGTCCTGGGAAGAAAAATTGCTGATCTACCCTCATCAAGTAAAATGGGAAAAAAATGTTCCCGTGCCGACTCGCGGAATTCCGGAGAGTATTTCCATTTCTCCTGCGGAACCGCTAAAAATGGAATGCGAACATTTTCTTGATTGCATTGAAAAAGGAAAACAGGCCCTGACCAATGGCGAGGAAGGATTACGCGTGCTCAAAGTTCTAAATGCCGCTGAACGTTCATTAAATGAAAATGGATTACGAATCAATTTAAAAAACGATGCAGGTTTACAATCGCCTGATAAGGATAACTATTATTTTCATTCCACTGCGCAAATCGATGAAAACGTCGAAATCGGTGCGGGAACAAAAATATGGCATTTTTCCCATATAATTTCCGGCTCGAAAATCGGCGATAACTGCTCCATCGGCCAGAATGTTGTTATTGGCCCCGATGTAACCATCGGCAGCGGCTGTAAAATACAAAACAATGTATCCATTTATAAAGGGGTGAATCTTGAGGATAATGTTTTTTGCGGTCCAGCCGCCGTTTTCACCAACGTAATAAATCCCCGCGCGGAAATAAAACGAATGTCCGAAATCAAGCCTACCCTGGTTAAAAAAGGAGCAACGCTCGGCGCTAATTGCACGATCATTTGCGGTAACACTATCGGGAATTATGCTTTTATCGCCGCGGGATCGGTCATAACGAAAGATGTCCCTCATTTCGCTTTAATGGCGGGCAATCCCGCAAAATTAAAAGGCTGGATGTGCGCCTGCGGCTATAAACTCAATGAAAAGATGAAATGTATTCAATGCGGGAAAAAATATAAAAAATCCAAACAAGGGTTGAATATAACCTAATCCGATCCGCAAAAAGGGTATGCATATGGATAAAATTCCTGCCTCAGCCGGAGGAAAACCTGTCCGTGATAAATATATTATTTTTGGCAGTCCCGTTATTGAAAAACCTGAAATTGACGACGTAGTGGATTCTCTTAGAACCGGATGGTTGGGTACAGGACCAAAGGTTAAGCGTTTCGAAGAAGCCTTTAAAGAGTATGCAAAGGCAAAACACGCCATTGCCGTCAACTCCTGCACCGCCGCACTACATCTATCGCTGCTAGCCATCGATTTATCTCCTGATGCCGAAGTAATCACAACACCTCTGACTTTCACTGCTACAGCGGCGGCAATAATTCATGCGGGAGCGATTCCTATCTTCGCGGATGTTGATCGAGAGACTATGAATATCGCAAGCGAATTCATTGAATCGGCAATTACTGAAAGAACAAAGGCAATTATCCCTGTTCATTTTGCCGGTCGGCCGTGCAATATGAAAAAAATAACGGAATTGTCTGAGAGGTACGGCTTAAGAATAATTGAAGATGCAGCTCATGCCATTGAAGCCGTAGCGCAAGGGAAAAAAATCGGCTCAATCGGAGATTTAACCTGTTTTAGTTTTTATGTAACAAAAAATATTGTTACCGGCGAAGGAGGCATGGTAACTACCAACAATGGGGAATATGCAGAAAAAATCAAAGTGATGGCTCTTCATGGAATGACAAAAGACGCATGGCATCGCTTTACTGATCAAGGATTTAAGCATTATCAAGTAATATGTGCCGGGTTTAAATACAACATGACGGATATTCAAGCGGCTATCGGTTATAATCAATTGAATCGCATTGAACAATATGCCAGCCGGAGAAAAAAGATATGGAATTACTACAATGACGCATTTAAGGATCTGCCCGTTATAAAACCTGCCGATACTGCACTGACTGGTGATCGACATGCCCGACACTTATATACTTTGCTTTTGAAAATTGAGGATCTAAGGATAAACAGAGATCAGTTCATGGATGCATTGCATAAAGAAAACATCGGTACCGGTGTACATTATATTGCTCTTCATTTGCATCCGTATTATGCGGAAAGGTACAATCTGAAGAGGGGTATGTTCCCCCATGCTGAATATATATCGGATAGAACAGTTTCCCTCCCCCTATCTGCCAAATTGAATGATGCCGATGCTGAAGATGTAGTTGCGGCCGTTTCCCGCATTTTAAATTATTATGCAAAATAATAAGTGCATACTTCTAATCACAAGTTCTTATCCAGCTTCCACGAATGATGTACGAGCGGCGGCCGGAGTATTCGTTCGCGATTTTGCTCATGAATTGGCTCAAAAAACGACGGTTATTGTTCTTACTCAGCGGATGAGCGAACATGAACAGCATAGTACTAATGAGAACGGTGTTTTAGTAATTCGATTTCCGTGGAGAGGCGGGGAAACACCTTTATCAACAATGAGCTTTCCTAAAGATACCCTTTTGATCTTCTCCGTAATTTTCCAAGGTTTATGGTCTTTATTAAAAATAGGGCGTAAGTTCAAGATTGATTATGCCTTAGCGTTCTGGGCAATTCCTTCCGGCTTTTGGGCTCTATGCCTTAAATTTTTTTTTAAAGTGCCTTATTCGGTCTGGTGTTTGGGATCAGATATATGGGATTATAAAAAGAATCCTATTACAAGGTATATGCTTACACTTATTTTTAACCAGGCACATTTGCTTTTTGCCGACGGATATGCGTTAAAAAGAGATGTTGAGTCAATCTCCGGTAAAATATGCCATTTTCTCCCTACTTCACGGCGTCTTCCAGAGCACGTTCCAATACAGGCTGAAGTAAGACAGGGAAAAAATAACTATTTATTCATCGGAAGATACCATCAAAACAAAGGACCGGATATATTATTAGAAGCCATAACTCTATTGGAGCCATTGATTAGAGAAAAAGTTCATTTTCATTTTTTTGGAGGAGGTCTAATGAAAGAAGACCTCAAAGAGTTCATCAAATCCAGCTTTCTCAACGACGTAGTAACTCTTAACGGCTACATCGATGAACAAAATGAGGTTGCTTACCTTAAAGCATGCGATGCCCTCATTATCCCTTCCAGAATAGAATCCATTCCGGTTGTGTTGTCCGATGCCCTGCAGATAAATTGTCCTATAATCGCCACGGATGTTGGGGATATGGGGTATCTTTTACGTCACTATAATGCCGGCATTATCGTGCCCCCTGAATCACCCAAAGATATTGCCAAAGCGATAACCTCAGATGTTATAGAAAGGCGGGATTACTCGGCAGGACGAAATAAACTGCTGGAAGTTTTTAAATTAACAAAAACGACTGATATTTTTTATTCACACATTAATAATAAGATCTGACATGGCCACCGGCACAATGCGACAAGTTCAAAACAATTATTCAAGTTTACATCCTGAAATGTATGAACGTAATATTCGTATTCAAAAAGCAAAAAAAATATTATCAATACTTGAAGATTATTTAATAGATTTATCAAATCTTGAATTATTGGATATTGGTTGTGCTGGTGGATTTACTTCATTTGTTTTAGGTGAGAAATTTAAAAAGGTTATTGCAATTGATATTGATAGCAAGGCAATTGAATTTGCTAAAAACAATTTTGCAAAAGACAACATCACCTATCAGATAAATAATTCAATGAATTTGGACTTTAAGCAAGAATCATTTGATGTCATAATATGCTCCCATGTGTATGAACACGTACCGGATTCACAAATTTTAATGGATGAAATATACGAGCTACTCAAGCCGGGTGGTATCTGCTATTTTGCTGCGCCTAATAGATTAATGTTCGTTGAATGTCATTACAACTTACTTTTTTTATCCTGGTTGCCCAAATGGTTAGCAAATTACTATGTTAGACTATTTAACAAAGGCACGCATTATTATGAAAATATTTTAACGATTTGGAGTTTAAAAAAGTTAGTATCAAAGTTTGAAATAATTGATTACACTTCAAAAATTATTAAAAGTCCTGAAAAATATAATGCTTCAGATATGCTTGTAAAAGGAACCTTTAAATATTTTATCAGTAATATTATTGTTAAATACTTTTTGTTTATTGTACCTACGTATATTTGGTTACTAAAAAACATTAACAAAAAATGATTAAATTTATGGCACAAAATGGATAATAAAGAGGTTTGGGGAAAAAGAAGTGTGCTTTTAGGAAATCAGATTAATGGTGTTCTTTTTTCAGGTATGCCCCAAATTTTGAATGAACATTTCCATAATTGGCAAATTAAGATAATACTTTCAAATATTTCTTCTATTGATAAAAATCTATTGGACGTAGGTTGTGGATACGGACGACTATCGATGCCGATAATTGAAAGATTTCCAATGTTACGGATTAAAGGAATAGATATTTCTGAAAATTACGTCAGGTTATTTAAAGAAAATACTAAGCAGGACGCACTTCAATGTGAAATTGAAAAGTATCCATTCGAAAAAAACTATTTTGATTGCATACTATGTTCAACAGTATTAATGTATGTAAAAAAACAAAACCATTCATTTGTGTTGCAGAAGTTAATTAATTCTCTAAATGACACCGGCAAGTTAATATTAATTGAAAATAATTATTCTGGGAAAAGTTTTATGAATGGATTTGGCATCATTAATTTATACAAAAAAATATTTAAACAATTCAAAAAAACCAGTGGTGGATACATTTTTAAAAAAAACGAAATTGAAGATTTGATTAGGCTAAATAACGCATCAGTAATCAGAAAATACAGAATTTCATTAACAACTATTTTTATAATCCCTATTTTCATATTGTCCAAGATTATTAATCCAGCAGCAATGCACAAATTCCTTAATTTTATTTTGAATAGTGAATTTAAAATATCAGAGTTCAAATTGCCAACTATACATATAGCGTACATAATAAGAAAAAATAGCTAAATAATATGAATAAATTAATCTGCTTTTTCGGTATATTATTGACAATATTATCTCTTGTATTTCTTACGACAAGCTTGCCCGATGTTTTTTACGAATATATGCATAATTGGCAATTAAAGAAACCCTTAGCAGAAATGAAGCTGGATTCCGGAGGGCTCGTTCCTTTCAATTTAATTTTCAGGTGCGGTGAATATCTTAAATTTAACAGACTTCCTTCGGCATACATTCTTAATGTTGTCGAGAAATAATGACTATGGATTTATTTTCTGAAAACAATAAAAAAATATACAGCAGGATTTTGTTTATTGCTGTCCTTGCTTTTGTATTATATTATATAGCCGGATCGTTTCGCGATTTATTAACTCATCTTCAGCTAATAAATTACACCAGTTTAGCTCTTAGCTTTTTTTTCACGGTAATAGCTTATCTTTTAAGTTTATTCGTCTGGATCGACCTTGCCGCCGCATTTGGATTAAAGGCCAGCTTCATGTCTGCGGCTCGTGCCTGGTCATGTTCCCAATTAGGTAAATATATCCCCGGAAGGGCTGGTTTAATTCTTGTCCGCCTTGACGCATACAAAAATCATCCCAAAAGAACTGTAGCTGTGGCAACAGTAGTGGAGTTTATAGCGGCTTTTATAGCATCCTGCCTGCTCATTCTTTTTTCCATTTTTTTTATGGAAAATATGATCCCCGGTTATCTAAGAATTATAGCCACATTATTATCCTTATTCTTGCTTGTTTTGCTTCATCCGAAATTACTCAAACCCTTAACCAATATATTACTGATTTTTTTCAAACGAGAACCGATTGAAGATTTTCCTTCGTTCGGTTTGATTTTGAAATTTGTTTTTATAAATCTGTTGATCGGAATTCCGTATGGCCTAGGGCTGTTTTATTCTATGGATTGCTTTGCCGCTCTCAGTTTCAACTATTTAATACCAATGGTCGGAATTTATTATGCAGCGTCACTTGCCGGAATCGCCGCACTCTTTGCTCCGGCAGGCCTCGGCGTACGCGAAGGAATAATCTTCCTGATCCTTCCCGCACTTATTGCCAAAGGAGTTGTTATTGCGGGGACAATTATGATCAGAATTGTTTCTATTGCCGTGGAAATATGTTTAGCGTTGTTTTTTTCTCTTTATCCTCAAAAAAATAAAACTTAATGGTGTTATAATGTTGACAAAAGAAGATGGATTTACGTTACCGATCAATTTTAAATTTCCCGAAGGCAAAAAATACGCTTTTACTTTCATCTCGCTCTTAGTTATTCTGTTGGCTGTTTATTCCAACAGCTTTTATGGTGATTGGCATTTCGATGATTTTTTCAATATAGTTGACAATCCTTATATCCAGATAAAATCATTTACATGGGATAATATTAAGCATTGTATATATGGTTTAGATCAGGAAAGACCTTCACGGCCTCTGTCATATTTGAGTTTTGCCTTAAATTATTATTTCGACGGCACAAATGTTTTCGGCTACCACCTGGTTAATTTTATCATCCATTATCTGGCAGCAGTTTTTTTATTTCTATTTATTTTCAACACGCTTAAACTTCAGCTAATTAAGGATAAATATTCAAATGTCGCTTACCCCGTAGCCCTGCTCGCAACTTTTCTTTGGGCAATCAACCCTGTTCATATAACTTCTATAACATTCGTTGTACAAAGAATGGCTTCCATGGCCGGATTGTTTTACATTATGTCCATGTATTTTTATGTAAAAGCGCGCACTCAAGATAAATTTAGTTACTCTATAATTTTATTTTCTTTTTGCTTTCTATCCGGTTTAGCGGCTGTTCTTTCCAAGGAAAATGCGGCTATGCTTCCTGTGAGTATATTTATTTATGATTTATTCTTAATCAAAGGAATAAACAAAAACAACCTTAAAAAATATTTGAAGATCGCGCTTCTGCCAATAGTCGTCATTTTGATTATTGGTTTTATCTATGTCGATTTTTCTACTATATTAGATGATTATAAAATACGTGATTTCACGATGATACAACGGCTTTTAACCGAACCTCGTGTTATTTTATTTTATCTATCACTATTATTTTACCCAATTAGCTCCCGCCTAACTATGCTTTATGATATAGACATATCGCGCACCTTATTCCAGCCTTGGACAACAATCCCGGCTATCTTGCTAATATTTATTATAATTGGATTTGCCCTGTGCCTTGCCAAAAAACGCCCACTCATTTCATTTTGCATAATTTTTTATTTTTTAAACCATTTGATAGAAGGTTCAATTTTTAATTTGGAATTAATATTCGAGCATCGTAATTATTTACCTTCCATGTTTCTGTTTATTCCTGTTGCGGAGTTTATAATTTACGCTATTGATTATTTTTCGTATAAAAAAATAATCCAGTTTCTTGTTGCATCAGGCATGGCTATAATTTTGATCGGCCAGGGGGATATCACCTACCGGCGCAATGCCATCATATCCAGTGATTTTCTTTTATGGGTTGATAACATCAAAAAATATCCAAATTTAAGCAGACCTCATATCAGCCTGGGTAATATCTACTTTAATTATAATGAAAGAGAGAAGGCATTCCAAGAATACGAAAAAGCTATGGCTTTGAACAATTTTGGCAGCATTGAGGCCCGGGCACTTCAGGAACACAATCTTGGTCTTTATTATTTTCAGGGGGCGAAATATTCTCAGGCCTTACCGTATTTCGAAAGTTCTTATAAAGTTTTAGAAAACTTTCCTTCTAATCTTATCTATATTGTTAAAATCAAATTACTGAGCAATGAGATTTATGAAGCCCACCGTATAATTGAGGAACAAATAGAAAAATATCCTCATGATAACAAACTACTAGAGCTATTCTCTTTAATATTATATAAAGAAGGGAATTTTAAGGAAGCGGAAGTTCTCGCAAAAGACGCTCTTAAAAATAAGATATCGAGTGTGTTTCCTCTTACAATCTTAGCAGAAACTTCGCGCAAAAAAGGAAACATTTGGGCTGCTATTTCTTTATGGAAGCTTTATCAGCAATCCTTCCCGCAGGATTCCTATGCCAATCTGGCCTTAGTTGAGTTGTATGCCCAAACTAATGATTACAAATTGCTGAACCATGAAATAGCTGAATTATACTGCAGGAAAAGAGACCAAACGCTTTTTTCTTACATAAAAGATATATCCCGCAATAAAAATCTTTTAGTCTACATCCCGGATTGGAAAAGGATCAAAAAAATTGTTGAAAAAACAAAATGGATTTAAGTTACCGATCAATTTTAAATTTCCCGAAGGTAAAGAATACGCTTTTACTTTCATCTCGCTCTTAGTCATTCTGTTAGCTGTTTATTCCAACAGCTTCTATGGCGAGTGGCATTTTGATGATTTTCCCAATATTGTCAACAATCCGTATGTTCAAATAAAATCATTTTCCTGGCTAGGAATAAAGAATTGCATTTACGGATTAGCGCAAGAAAGGCCTTCTCGCCCTCTATCATATCTAAGTTTCGCCATCAATTACTACTTTGAGGGCGAAAATGTTTTTGGTTATCATTTGGTCAATTTTATAATTCATTATTTGGCGGCGGTATTTTTATTCCTATTCATTTATAATACTCTTAAGCTTCCACTCCTTCGAGAAAAATATGAAAACATTATCTATCCTATAGCAATGCTCTCAACTTTTTTCTGGGCTTTAAACCCTGTGCACGTTACTTCTATTACCTATATCGTACAGCGCATGGCCTCCATGGCTGCACTTTTTTACATTATGTCCATGTATTTTTATCTAAAAGCTCGAACTCAAAATAAATTAAGTTACTCTATAATTTTATTTTCTTTTTGTCTTATATCTGGTTTAGCTGCGGTGCTTTCCAAAGAAAATGCGGCGATGCTTCCTGTAAGTATATTCCTTTATGATTTATTTTTAATTCAAGGACTTAATAAGGACAACATTAAAAAATATTCTAGGTTTGCTGCATTGCCCTTAATAGTAATTTTGATTATAGGCTTTATTTATACTGATTTCTCAGCCATTTTAGAACAATACAAAATTCATGATCTTACAATGATTCAAAGACTTTTAACTGAGCCTCGTGTCATCGTATTTTATTTATCTCTATTATTTTATCCCATTAATTCACGCTTAACTTTTCTTTACAATATTGATGTTTCTCGCTCTCTATTCCAGCCGTGGACAACAATTCTCGCTATTTTTTTAATCGCCACTATAATTGGTCTTGCTTTATATATTGCTAAAAAGCGCCCATTGATTTCTTTTTGTATCATTTTTTATTTTTTAAACCATATAATTGAAGGCTCGATATTTCCTTTAGAATTAATTTATGAGCATCGTAACTATTTACCGTCAATGCTTTTATTTATTCCGCTTGTGGAGTTTATAATTTATGCCGTTGATTACTTTTCATATAAGAAAACAATACAATTTGCTTGTATAATTGGCATAATAATAATCTTAACAGGACTAGGTGATATAACTTACCGGCGTAATACAATTGTTTCTAACGAATTTAATTTATGGTTTGATAACATCGAAAAATATCCCAACTTAAGCCGTCCTCACTCCAACTTAGGTATTTTTTATTTAAATAAAGGACTTAGGCCACAAGCATTACACGAATATGAAAAAGCCATGGTTTTAAACAATTTTGGTGGTATCGATGTGCGGGCAATTCAGGAAAACAATCTTAGTCTTTATTATTATCAGGAGGGGAAGTATTCTCAAGCGTTACAGTATTTCGAAAGTTCTCACAAAGTTTTACCTCATTTTGTTTCTAAACCCGGCTTTATTGCTAGAATCAAATTACTAAACAACAAAATTCATGAAGCCCACCATTTAATTGAAGAACAAATAGAAAAATATCCTGATAATGACAAACTCATAGAACTATTCACTTTTATATTATATAAAGAAGGGAATTTTAAGGAAGCGGAAGTATTCGCAAAAAACTTTCTTAAAAAAAATATATCAAATGCATTTCCTCTTGCAATCTTAGCAGAAACTTCGCGCAAAAAAGGAAACATTAGGGCTGCTATTTCTTTATGGAAGCTTTATCAGCAATCCTTCCCGCAGGATTACTATGCTAATCTGGCCTTACTTGAGTTGTATTTTCAAACTAATAAATGCAAACTACTGGATGAAGAAATAGCCAAATTATACTGCCGGAAAAGAGACCAAACGCTTTTTTCTTACATAAAAGATATATCCCGCAATAAAAATCTTCTTATATATATTCCAGATTCGGAAAGAATCGAAAATATTATTGAAAAAAGAAATAAGACTTTTTAATATACCTTATCCAGTAAAAAAACAGCGCAAAGTTTTAACTTCGCGCTGTTTAATCTATATTTTATGAGTTTTCAAAAATTTAGCGTAAAATGTAGTATTGCGGAAATTTTTGAATCTAATGTCCGATTTCAAATATTTCAAAACGTCGAAGCCATCTTTTAAAGAAGCTTCAAGATAAATTGCACATTCCTCATATTTTTTTTGCTGGGAGTACACGCCGGCAATCGCATAACAAATATATCCCTTATCATGCGCACTCATCTTATTGAGTGTTTCATACTGGACCAGGGCTTCATTATAGAGACCGGCAGCTTGACAGGCCTGTGCTAAATTTAACTTTGCCGTCACATTGCTGGGATCCCTTTTTATCGCAAACGAAAAATGAGCTATCGCTTCTTCATATTTACCCTGTTTGGCCAAAATAGTCCCAAAATTATTGTGGACATCCGGGTTATTTTCATCAATATCAAGAGCCTTCGCCATGAATTTTACCGCCTCAGCGAAATTGCCCGCACGGCTCTGAATAAGACCCAGACGCACATATGGGCTTGCCGATTTCGGATTTAAGGCGATTGCCTTTTGGAAATACTCACTGGCTTTCTTGTCGTCTTTTTTCGCCAGTAAACAAACTCCATAGTTATCGTAAGCAGTGGCATACTTCGGATTAAGCTTGATACTTTTGGCAAAATAAATCATGGCTTCATCCATCCTGCCCAAAGATACCAGTGAATCACCCAGGTTATTGAACGCGAGCGCATTATCTCCTGCAACTTCAATCAAGCGGTTAAATAAAGCAAAACTATTGGAAAAATAGATAATTTGAATCCTGGTTAAAAATGCAAAGTAAAATAGCAGGGCACCGTATAAAAGGACTTTTAAAACTTGAGAGTAATTGCCCTTTAATCTTTCGTCCGCTTCCCAGATGACCATAATAAAAATACCAATCATGGGGATGTACATAAACCGGTTGGCCATAGCCGGCCAAAAGCCCGCCTGGATCAGGCCGCTGGCCGGCAACATGGCAATAAGAAACCAGAGCCATCCCGTGATCAGCCACGGCCTTTTTTCCCTCGCCTTGAAACTCAGAATGGTTATTAAAACTATGGCGGACAGAGCTACTAAAAAATATAAAAGGATAAATGATTTGGGGAAAGGATAAAAGATGGATAAATCAATCGGCCAGGCAATATTGCGCAGATATAGAATAATGGAAACAACATAATTGTAAATTCTCAAGTAAAATGAAACAAGCTCGTTGGTAACGAGGAAACGACTATATGATACTGACGCCATGGTTACCAATAGGGAAAGCATTGAAAGAATTAGAAACGGCAATTTCTCTTTGATAATACTGCCGACAGCGGACTGGCAGAAGAAGATAAATCTATCCCTTGGTTTAGAAAAAATAGAGGCGCTTTCATAATTGTTTGCCGCTGATCTCTCGAATCTTTTCAGCGGCCAATAGTCCAGTAATAAAAGAAGCGCAGGGAAAATAAGAATAGATGGTTTGCTCATTAAGCCTAAGGCATAAAGGCACAATGTCAAGGCATACTTCCACTTTTTCTTTTTCTCTATATAATGAAGGTAGGTATAAATCGCACCCAATAAGAATAAGGCGCTCAATACCGTTTTTCTTTCCGCGAGCCACGCAACAGATTCGACATTCAGAGGATGAAGGGCAAACAATAAGGCCACACAAGCCGCCTTTACCTCGGCTCCGGTCATTTTGCATACAATGAGGAATAACAGGAGGGCATTAAAAATATGTATGGACAGATTTACGAGCAGTTGCGGCCCCGGGTTGACGCCGAAGAGCTGGCAATCCAGCATATGGGAAAGCCAGGTCAGAGGATGCCAGTACGAAAACTCGGTGAAGGTGAACGCCCACTTAATGTTTACGAGGCTAAATCCATTTTTGACATAATGATTTGACCATACATAGACATTATCATCAAAATTGAGAAACTGATGATCCTTGATATTCCAGTAAAAAAAAATGGTGAACCCCGCTATCGCACATAAAAGGACGGCTTTGGTAAAAAGAGGCGGCAGCTTGAATTTATTTTTTTTCATATTAAAACCAT
Organism: Smithellaceae bacterium; assembly: GCA_050008655.1. Classification (GTDB taxonomy): domain Bacteria; phylum Desulfobacterota; class Syntrophia; order Syntrophales; family Smithellaceae; genus UBA4810. The sequence goes on along the minus strand of JBEKMF010000027.1, from coordinate 481 downwards.
TAAAAAAAATAGCTGACTATTTTGCGATCAGCTATCTTTTTTTCGGATCATTGTCAGTAATATTTTTCCAGCAAAAAATCTGCGGAAACTAAGATGAACTTCACTCGAACAACTTTAAAATTAATATAGGTTAAAACTGCTGGCATTGCCAGTAATGGTAGAAGTCCACCAAGAGGGGCCAACTGTCACGGTAACTGTTACCGCACCGCCAGAATTTGCAATCGTACCCGTAAAATCACCTACGCCAACGGTAGCAGGGCTCGGTGTATATGTCGTTGTTGATGGTGTCGACAGCAAAGCTTGGGCATATTGCAAACCTACAGTTGATTTTAATGCCGCAACAGCACCCTGTACAGCATATTGCTCAGATGACGTTTGCAGATCTAAATACTTCGGCACGGCTACTGCAGCCAAAATGCCCAAAATAACCAGCACTGCAATGATTTCGATTAGCGTAAAACCTTTTTGATTTCTCATCTTT
>JBEKMF010000026.1:0-20162 GCA_050008655.1 Smithellaceae bacterium | reverse complement strand
GGGCAAGAGCAAGGATGCTACAGAAGGATTTACTGCATTTTTTGAAAAGCGCGAACCGGTATTCAAGGGAGAATAACGGCGGGCGGCTCGCGGAATAAACTGCACTACTTTTGCACCTCCGTTCTCTCCTGAAAAGAGGGAACGGAGGTTGTGCGCGTTATTAATTCGCATTTATTTCCCTGATAAATTCCGAGTAACTTTTATTCACTTCAGAAAAAGAACACAAAAATCCGTCAAAACTTTTTGATTGAATAATACTCAATTTTCCAAAATGGGATCATGGATATAAAAAATTTAAAATTATAAACCAGGGAGGAGAAGTAAAGATGAAAGAAATTGTTATTGTCGCCGGTGTTCGAACCGCAATCGGCCGTATGGGAGGAACAATCGCGCGTTACCGGCCGGAAGAATTAGGTGCTTTTGCTTTAAGGGGGCTTGTAGATAAGACCGGAATCGATCCTAATATCGTTGAAGATGTAGTGATGGGGCTTTCCAATTCCTGGCATTCGGCTTACAACCCGGCCAGGTGGGCCGTTCTCAAGGCGGGGCTTCCTTACAGCCTTCCGGGTGTCACAGTGGAACGTCAATGTTCTTCGGGATTACAAGCAATCAATTTTGCGGCCACCCAGATCATGGCTGGTTTGGGCGATATCTACATCGCCGGGGGCATGGAGAGCTGGAGTCAATGCCCCTGGATGATCGGCCGGGCGAGCGAAGCCTACAGCATGACTCCCCCGAGAATCCTGCCGCGGGAGACAGCACCCACACCGGAAGATCAGATGGTTATGGGTATGACCGCCGAAAACCTTGTCGTTAAATACAAGATCACCCGCGAGGAACAAGACGCTTTCGGCCTGAGAAGTCAGGAAAGGGCACTTAAAGCAATAAAGGCAGGTTATTTTAAGGATGAGATTATCCCCATCACTGTTCCGCAGAAAAAGGGCGAGATTGTCTTTGATACGGATGAACACCCCCGCGAGACGAGTATGGAAAAGCTCCGAGCCCTGCCACCGGCCTTCAAGAAGGACGGAACGGTCACGGCGGGCTCCTCGTCCGGCCGCAACGACGCCGCTGCTGCCGTATTGGTCATGACTATGGAAAAGGCCAAAGAACTCGGCTACAAACCTCTGGCCCGCTGGGTAACTTGCGGTGTGGCTGGCGTTGACCCCAAAATAATGGGAATCGGTCCGGCTTACGCGATGCCCAAAGCCCTGAAACGGGCAGGTTTGAAAATGGCGGATATGGATGTAATCGAAATCAACGAGGCTTTTGCCGCTCAGGTCATTGCCTGCATCAAAGAGTTGAAGATCCAGGGGCATCCTATTGATGACGAAAAACTCAACCCCAACGGCGGGGCTATCGCCTTCGGTCATCCCAACGGCATGAGCGGAACACGTATATCTATATTTGCCATCAACGAATTGAAGCAGCGTAAGGGAAAATACGCCATCGCCTCTCTCTGCATTGGCGGCGGTCAAGGACTAGCTACAATTTTCGAAAGGCTTTCCTGAAAATCTACCGGAGTCGTGTAAAAGCAATCGGTAACGGACTTTCGAGACCGGAACCGATACATTTGCTGCGATAATAATTTACAAAAACGATGTTTAATGCTCCCCCTGCAACGAATACGCGAGGGAGCATTAAATCTACTTTAGAAAAATAACATGGACAGAGCTTCGGCTATACAAGCCGGTTTTTCCTGACCCTTGATTTCAATGGTGTGAGTTATGGTCATGAGAATTCTGCCGGGCCCTTTTTCTTCCACGGCGGAAATAACCATCCGGGAGCGCACCTGCGATCCCACAGGAACGGGATTGATAAAACGTACTTTGTTCAGGCCGTAATTAACCCCCATCTTCATGCCTTCCGGCAGATACTTTGCCGATTTACTGAATATCGGTATCAGCGAAAGTGTTAAAAAACCATGACTTATGGGGCCGTCGAAAGGTCCTTTTTTCGCTTTTTCGATATCCACATGGATCCATTGATGGTCTTCCGTGGCATCGGCAAACCGATTGATTCTATCCTGGTCAATCAACACCCAATCGCTTACACCGTTTTCCTGACCGACCATTTTTTTTAGTTTTTCCGCAGATATTAGTTCAGACATTTTAAAATTCTCCTTATTGTTATTATGAGAGTAGCTGCTTTATACAACTTAAACCACTAAAAAAGTCCCCATCCAACCAACTTTTTTATACTTCCATCAAGGATTCAATATCCAAAGAGGTTTTTCACCCTTCATCACCCGTCCCAAATTATCCAGCGACATGTTAATAATGCGTATTCCTGATTCCCTGGTAGATCCGGCCAGGTGGGGGGTTAAAATTACATTTTCCAGACCAAAGAGCGGGTGATTCGCCGACGGTGGCTCCTCAGTAAATACATCCACAGCGGCAAAGGCAATTTTCTTGCCGCGTAAAGCTTCCGCCAAAGCAGCTTCATCTACCAGCGCCCCGCGTCCCACGTTGATGAGCACTGCGGTGGATTTCATCAGTGCCAGTTTTGCCGCATCAATAATTTTCGTGGTCTCGGCAGTGAGCGGCAGGTGGAGGCTCACCACATCGGCGGTTTTCAGAATCTCCTCCATAGAGGCGTAAACGGCATGGTATTTTTTTTCGTCTTCGACCTTCAGCTGGATAATATCGTAGTAAAGGAGCTTAACCCCGAAAGGTACGAGCCTCTCGGCCACTGCCCGTGCCGTTCTTCCCATTCCCATAAGGCCGTAAGTCTTGCCGTTGAGCTCAAAAATTCCCGTTCTTTGGGCCTGTGTAAAGAGCCATTCCCCTTGATGAGTTTTGGCATTGTATAAAGGAAGGTTCTTGAGACAGGCCAAAGCCAGCATTATCGTGTGTTCGGCTACACCGATATCATTGGCTCCCGGAGTGTTGGCGACAGGAATACCGAACTCCTTGCAGGCGTTAATATCAATATGATTATAGCCCACGCTCGGTTGTTGAATGAGCTTGAGCTTTTTGGCGGCCTGCACAACCCGGCGAGTGATGGGCGTATTGCCAGTGAAGTCTCCCAGGAGGATGTCTGCATCGGCAATTTCTTCCGCCAGTTTATCCTCCGGAAATTTGTGGACGTCCACGACGCTGAACGATATTCCTGAAACTTTGGTTTCGATAAGGTTCTTCAAGCCGGCGCCAGACATGGGGGCTGTATTGAGTATTTTCACATACCCTCTTCAATGCATCTATTCATGAGACTCAAATTTCAAAAACGAAGTGCCTTGAAATTTGTTAGTCGAATTAATGAAACTCAAACATTACCAACACAGTGCAGTAATATTTGCTAGTTGAATTAATCCCGTACAAAATACCTCATTTTTTCTAGACTATTGTCAGATTTATGTCAACATGCAAGACTCATTTCTCTTTTTTTGAAAAACAGACCATTATTACTTATGATATTTTGCCGGCATACACTCACAAAATGTCTTATCGTTGAATTTTCTTGACGCACAAACACCTTCTTCATATACTCGAACATATTCAAAAGCGAGTCCTTATCAAAAAAATAAGAGGAATATTATGAACGGTGCGGAAATAATTTTAAAAACGGCTAGAGACGCCGGAGTCGAAATATGTTTTGCCAATGCGGGAACAACTGAGTTGCCGCTGGTGGCGGCATTTGATACGGTGAGTGGTCTTCGCCCTGTCCTTGGCCTTTTTGAAGGTGTTTGCACGGGAGCAGCCGATGGCTTTGGCCGGATGACACAAAAACCAGCCATGACTCTATTACATTTAGGACCGGGATTTGCCAACGGCATAGCCAATCTGCACAATGCCCGCCGCGCACGGACACCGGTTTTTAACGTCATCGGCGAACATGCCTCGTGGCATCGGGCGGCAGATCCTCCCTTAAATATGGATATCGCCTCCCTTACAAAAACAGTATCCGGATGGCAGCGAATCAGTCGTTCTGTAAACGCATTAGCACAGGACACGGCAGACGCTCTGGCCGCATCTCTTTATGGACAGATATCCACAATCATCGTTCCCGCAGACTACCAGTGGTCTGAGTACAAAGGGAAAAGTGTTAACATGCCGCACTTTGAATTCGATGGACTTGATCAAAAGAAAATTGAAGAGGCAGCAAGACTGATGAAAAAATCGACCAAACCGGCGCTAGTCTTGGGCGGACGGGCACTGCGCAAACCGGGCCTCGCCACGGCAGCAAAAATCAAAGCGGCTACGGGATGCGATCTTTTGATGGTCACCTTTCCCGCTTATTTTGACAGCGGCGAAGGTTTCCCGCTATTAAAACGCATTCCCTATTTTCCCGAACAGGCATCAGCCCTGTTAGGTGAATACGACTCATTCATTTTGGCGGGAGCCGAAGAACCGGTTGCCTTTTTCGGCTACAAAGATGGAAAGAGCCATTATCTTGCCGCAAACCAGAAATGGATCAGGATTGATACGGAAAAACAGGATGCGGCCGCAGCGCTTCAGGCTCTGGCCGAATCTTCAGGTGCTTCTTCAACCAACAACATCGGCTCTGTACTGGCCAAATACGCCTTGCCGGAAATCCCTTCGGGAGCATTAAACTCCCGGAAATTGTGCGCCGTGATTGCCGCGCTGCAGCCAGAAAATTGTATTATCGTGGATGAAGGCGTTACTGCGTCAGCGCCATACTATCCATTAGCTCCGATGCTAAAACCTTACAGCCATCTTACTCTGACCGGAGGCGCAATAGGCATGGGTATGCCCTGCGCCTTGGGAGCGGCACTGGCTTGCCCCGATAGACAGGTGATTAATATCGAGGCCGACGGCAGCGCTATGTACACTGTGCAGGCCTTGTGGTCGCAAGCTCATGAAAAGGCGAATGTGATTACCCTGATTTGCTCGAATCGCAAATATTTTACGATTGAATTCGAATGCCGCCGAGCTGGATTTATTTCGCTGGGAGCTGCCGCCCAGGCATTAATCAACATGGACCAACCAACCATCGATTGGGTTAAGCTCAGCCAGGGAATGAATGTCCCCGCCGTTTCTGTGGGTACGGCGGAAGAATTAGTAAAAGAATTGAAAGCGGCTTTGAACAAATCCGGTCCTCACTTGATTGAAGTCGTTCTCGGATGATAACACCCGAAGGAGGAATCGACCGATGTCACTTCCCGCCAGCATGAAATACATTGACCATGGCGCAGGTGGTCCAGCCTCGTGCCTGCAGTTAAAGCAAGGAACCTTACCGCAACTCCAATTCGGCGAAGTATTGATCGAAGTCGCTTACGCCGGAGTGAACCGGCCTGATGTCTTACAGCGCGCCGGCGCCTACCCGCCTCCTGCCGGAGCTTCGCCTGTTTTAGGGCTGGAGGTGGTGGGGAAAATAGTGGCTAAGGCTGACAAAGTTAACCAGTGGAAAGTGGGCGATATGGTTTGCGCGCTCACACCGGGCGGCGGCTATGCCGAATATTGCGCGGCGCCGGCATCTAATTGCCTGCCGGTTCCCCAGGGGCTGACACTTCCCGAAGCGGCGGCTCTGCCGGAAAACTATTTCACCGTTTGGACAAACGTGTTCGATCGCGGCTGTCTGCGCGCGGGAGAAAAATTTCTGGTGCATGGCGGCGCGGGCGGTATCGGCTATACGGCGATTCAACTGGCAAAAGCCTTCGGCGCTACGGTTTATACGACTGTCACCGGCTCGGACAAAATCGACGCGGTTAAAAAACTTGGCGCCGATGTGGCTATCGATTATCAAAAGCAGGACTGGGCCGAAGAAATCAGAAAAATTGTCGGTCGGCAGGGCCTGGATTGCATCTTGGATTTTGTCGGCGGGACGTATATCGAAAAAAATCTTAAACTGCTGGGTGTAAACGGCAGATTGGTACAGATCGCCTTTCTACAAGGCTCAAAAGTCGAGCTTGACTGTCTGCCCATCCTAACCAGAAATTTAACCTTTACCGGCTCGACACTGCGGCCGCGGTCAATCGAGGAAAAAGCCGCTATCGCGCGGGCATTGCTGAAAAATGTTTGGCCGCTTCTGGAAGCTAAAAAAGTGGGCACCTTGATTCATAAAGTTTATCCTCTTGCCGAAGCGCAAAAAGCCCATGAGCTGATGGAATCTTCAGCCCACATCGGCAAAATAGTGCTGAAGGTAATATGAGCAATAATACCGATAAATCAGCATTGGTGGTGGAAGGCGGGGGAATGAGAGGCATTTTCGCGGCGGGTGTCCTTCATGCCTTCGGCAAGACCAATTTTGATCCTTTCGATTTATATATCGGCGTTTCCGCGGGGGCGTGCCACCTGGCCTCGCACCTGGCCGGACAAAATGACCGCAACTTCGATATTACTTTGCGTTATTCGCTAACTTCCAAATTCATTAATCCCTGGAGGTTTCTTTTCGGCGGTCATTTGATGGATTTGGACTGGATGTGGGAGCAAACTATCACCAATTACCGGCTTGATCTGCCTTACCTCTTCAATAAATTGCGCATGCAGAAGAAGGAATACATTGTCGTTTCCACAGCGATGGACACGGGCAACGCTCTTTATTTACGGCCCGATGAAGATACTCTGGAGCATTACTTAAAAGTTTCCAGTTCTCTGCCCATTTTTTACCGGAACATTCTGGAAGTAAACGGCGAAAAAGCCACAGACGGTGGCATTGCTGATGCCATTCCGGTGCGGGAAGCCTGCCGGCGCGGTGCAACCGACATCACAGTTATTCGTTCGCGGCCATCGGACTATGTCAAAAAACAAAGTCCGTTCACCTTCATCTTGTCTATTTATTATAGAAAATATCCCCGGCTGGTGGAAAAATTCAGAAAGCGGGCGCGAAACTATATGGCTGCCGTGGATTTCATCCATCACCCGCCGGAAGGTGTCCGGATAACCGAACTCGCCCCGCCTAACAATGTCGATATCAGCAGGACAACACAAAATGAAGCCGTGCTCAGGGCTACGTACCAAATAGGCATTGATTATGGCAACAAATTTTTAAAGATAAAATGAGATAGCCCAACTTCTGATTTAGCGCCGTTCTTTACTTCTTCAACGTGATCTTCTCCACAATGCGAGAAGTCACTGATAACGGCAGTGAGGCACAGATTAAAGTTTCCTTTTTATTTCGAAGGCTTCTTGATGTATTGCATCGTTCCATCCTGGATAACGCCTACCCTTGCTTTGGCCGGATATTCCGCTTCTAAAATAGCGAGAACTTCCGGCCAGGTCTTGAGAACTGTCACGTCTTCGGGCGGGCCGACCCAATCCAGGCAAGTTGGTGTCGGATGAGGATTCAGGACAATAGCTTTTTTCAACGAACAGGACAGAGACCCTTTGGAGCGAGGTTTAAAATGGCGTCCGCCATAACCTGTGCCCCAAGAGCGAAAAACATAGTGCGGCACTTGACCTTCTGGGGCATCGGAAATGAGCACCGCCACTCCCTTCGCTTCCGGCCTCAGTAACATCCTGGCCAAGAAGAGGGCGATTGCGGATTCGTTGGCCTTGGCGTAGGCGTTGGCCACCACAATGTCATAACCTCCGGAAGAGGTAATACCGTAAGCTTCTTTTGCCTCCTGGGCACCCTGCTCGTGAGTAGCGCGAAATGAACCGGCATAAAGACTCGTAATCTCGCCGCACCGGTTGACGAGACAATCCACTTTGAAATTCAATCCGGCAATATCTCCGGCCGCGTCGCATTCCGCACGCATAATATTGTTATCGAAATTTCCCAAGCCGTGCCTCGAAGGATCCCGGCTAAAATGTTCATGAAACCGATTGATCGATTCGATTCCGGCAACACCGGGTAAAATAATTTTGGCGCCGCCTCCGAAACCAACATGTATGTGGGGAGTGATGCAACCGATGCCGATCTTCAAATCGCAGACCATAAATTCTCTATTGAACCACAGCTCGATGCCCTCGGGCGTCTTTCCCGCCTGTACAGTGTTTTGAAAGGCATCATGATTATATACCCGATAATTTTCAACTATTTCATCACCCAATTTTTTTCGGGCAGCAATCATATCGCAAGTGCCGTGGCCACCCAGCGCCCAGATGAACCTGATTTGCTCCTTCTTCATACCGGCCCGATGCAAAGCCGCAAGGGCATAAGGAGCCACCAATTTGGCTGGCGTGGGACGCGTCATATCGTCAAAAACGATGGCAGCTTGTTTCTTGCTCCTGGCTAATTTCTCTAGGTGAACACCATCGATGGGATTATTGATTTTCTCTTCGATTTGTTGCGGAGTAAGCCCCGGTTTTTCCAAGCCCGGTGAGGTGAGATTATCCACCTGCCATCGATCGGGAAAAGAAAGTTCGCTTTCTTCATTATCATACCAGAGATGTGCGGGGACTTTGATCGTTTTCAACTGGTTTCTCCCGATATTAGGGAATAGGAATTACTTCTTGTTTTATAATAAGGATATTTCGTCAAAGGTGCCGTCAGCAAAATCCAAAAATATAAGACGGTTTCTTATGGGGCTTCCGATTCCGGTAATTATTTTGATTGCTTCCTGCACCTCCCAGGCGGCAATTACCGCCGGCGTCGCCGCGGGATTGCCGGTCTGCGCTTCAATGCCGCACGCGTTTTCTTTAACAGAGGAACCGCAGACAACATTAAATCCTTTATCTCCCGGGAAGATGGTCATCAACTGGCCGCACCAGCCGGCTATCGCGCCATGAACAAAGGGAATTTTTAGTTTGTTGCAGGCATCGGCCACAGTTTGGCGGGTCAGCAGATTGTCCAAACCGTCAATTACGACACCCGCATCTTTTATTAAGTTCTGAACATTCTTAGAATCGATTTTTTTGTTGACGGCAGTAACTACTACGGCAGAGTTGATTTTTTTTATCCGGGCCGCTGCAACTTTAACTTTGGATTTGCCCAAATCACGCTCTGTGGCTATTATTTGTCTGTTCAGATTGTTTTCTGCAAACTCGTCATTATCAATGATTACTAAATGACCGATTCCCTGCCTCGCCAGCAATTCTATTATCGTTCCCCCCAGGCCGCCTGCTCCACAGACGGCAACCGTGGAGCGAAGCAGTTTCAACTGCCCCTCTATGCCTATTGTTCCGATGTTACGTATGTACCTGATGGGAATTATATTTTGTTTAAGGCAGGAAATCTCGATTTCCCGCGGGGGAATTCTTTTTTTAGAGGAAATAAATCGAACGTTTTTCAGGTCAATAACCCGCACTTTCTTCTTATCGGGCACTGTCCGGCTTTTGCTCAGCCGGAGAATTAGATTGTCGGCAGATTGATAGGTAGTCATATTTACTTAAAGATTTAATAGAAAAAACAAAGTTATTATTAGATGAATATCCCATCTTGCAGATGGGTTATTTAAAACATTAGACTTCTCGAAAAAATTCACTTCAGGTAATTTTACTTCTTTTTTTGTGTTATAAATGTCGTTGCTCCCGTAAACCAGAGCGCCTGATTGGCATCGCCTTCAAAAACAACTCTTCCATCGTATGCAGCTTCCGAGGATTCATTAAGATCCTCCGATGCCATAACTTTGAAAGCGGTATCGGCATCCTTCCAGACCATAGCCACGTCAAATCCTTTTTGATCGCCACCGGGCACTGACGAAAATTTCCCGTTGTCGAAAATAAACATTCTTCCTCTCTTACCATCGGCGGTTTTAATCAAGACCTTCGTTTTTTCTTTTTTTATGTATTCCTGAAACTCAGGATCTTTCTTGGCCGCTTTTTTAAGTTTGAGATAAAGAATAAAAAGTAAAAATGTGAATTTCATGTATACCTCCCTTTTTTTTAGCCACCAGCGACTCTAGGCAACAAATCGAGTTTGTCACCATCTTTAAAGTTTATTTTATTCAACAACTTTATGTTTGTGCCGTTGAACAGGATATTACTGTTATCCCAAATGGATTGCTTTTTACCAACTCCAATGGACTTAATCTTTTTCTCGAATACAGGACCGAATTTAGCCTCCACATAGTCCCTGGCTTCGTCAATACTTTCTACATTGACTGCTACCGTTCGCGCACCCAGTAAAGTCCTCCACGGTCCGATGAAGTTGATATTAATTGCCGGCAAATACGTTACCCATTAATAATGGCGCCCGGAGAGCTTTTGCTCTTTTCGTTAAGCTCTATGCTACAACTATTCCGCCCTAATGGATGCGGCAATTTCCGGCATACCCAGACTCTCCAGGCGTTTTTTCGAAGGTTTGCCGGTAGTTTTGTCCCAGTCTCTAACGGCGTAATACTCCGGCAGCATTTTCACCATGTTGGGTACATGGCCTTCCTGCCCGCCATCGGGAATCGGCCTCAAGGCCAATTCCGGCATCACGTCATCTTTCGCGGTAATGCCCAGCTTATTGGACAGAGCCCTCTGCAGCTGGAAGGTGCGCTCCCCTGCCTTTAATAACTCATCCATGGTTGTGTTCCAGCCTGTGGAAGCATTAATCATATCAATAAGTAAATTAAATGGTATTTGGGCAAAATGACAGATTCCCAGTGAATCAGTCAAAGTTCTAAAGTTCTGTCCTTTTTCAACACTCACCGCCTTATCATCAGCCCAGCGGTCACTTATCTCCAGCCCCAGATCGGGATGACCTGTGCCACTGTCCACCTGATAGGCATCATTTTTATTATGATCCGCGCCACGTGGAGCGGTTGCATAAGCAAGACCCATAGAGTGGTAAGCTCTCGGATCGTGCATGGGAAACTCCAACCCTTTGCATTGGACGGCTTCTCCAAGTGGCCGACCGTATTTTTGCGTCATCCTTTTGGTTCCACCCGCCAGCACAGCGCCAAACCCCTGGTTCTTGGCAATCAAATGCACCAATTCAATTGCGACATCAGCATTACCCCAGGTAAGTTTCAGCCCACCGGTATCTTTTTCCGAAATTACTCCCAGATTATATAGATAGAATGCATAGCCAGCGCTGGCGCCACTGCTTATCGTGTCGAATCCGTACGCGTTGCACAATTCGTTGAAATATACTGCCGTGGACATATCAATATCCAATCCCATCATTGCGCCCCAGGCCATTAAGGTTTCATATTCGGGTCCTTCGACCCTGTCGTATAGATGTTTCCCTTCCTTGATCTGGAGAATCTTGCGGCAGCGTATCGGGCAGCCATAACAGGCGGTGCTGTCCGTCTGATATTTTTCCAACTGCTCCGCGCCGCTTATTTTTGACGATTCCGGTAAAGTAGGGGCAGTGTAATATTTAGTCGGGCCGTCCCCGTAGGAAATGGCCGAATCAATCCACCCGGCCGTACCGGTCTGGTGCATGATCATGGACAAGAAACCTTCTTTGACCTCGGTCATGGCTTTACGCGAGGCTTCGCGGAATTTCTCCGGATCAGCCATCGGCAGTTTCATCTTGCCGCGTACCGCGATTGCCTTAACCTTCTTTGAGCCCATAACACAGCCCAATCCCGCCCGGCCGAGGCAATGGCCGTACTCGGTCATAATATTGCCGTATGGTACCAGGTTTTCCGATGCGGACCCAATACAGGCAACCTGTATACGATTATCTCCGTATTCCTTTTTGATTTCTTCCTGTGTTTTGTAAGTATCTTTTCCCCACAGGTGACCGGCGTCTTTAATTTCCGCTTTACCGTCCGTGATGTAAATATAAACGGGTTTGGCGGATATGCCTTTAAGAATGATGCCGTCATAGCCGGCATTTTTAAATTCCGCGCCGAACCAGGCTCCGGCGTTGGCATCACCATAATGACCGGTGTAGGGGGACTTAGTAGCGCCGCCCCAGCGACTAACGCTGGGGCCGCTCGTTCCATTGAGGAGACCGGGCATAAGGATAAGAGGATTATCCGGGCCCAGGGGATCGGTTTTATCATCGACCATGTCGTAGAGGTAGCGCGCAGCCAAACCGGTACTCCCGATAAAATCGCGCGCGTATTTTTCATTCAGGGGCTCATCCTGGAGTTTTCCCTTCGTAAGATCAACAACTAATATCTTACCATGATATCCTTTCATGATCTCCTCCTGTATATTTCCTTATTCGTTTAGAAATCGATGCTTTTACCCGCGTAGGCATAATTAAATATTTTACCCAAGTCTTCCTCACCGGGAACACGGGTTACGGTCATAGTCATGACCTCGTTCAATGCCCTTTCGATCAGCGCCGGTATTTCTTTTTCATACTTAGCCTTATCGACGCCGCAATCCTTGACTGAAAGCGGCTGTCTAATTTCCTTGGCTAGAGCACGCACTCTGGCAATAAGAGCTTTAGCGCATTCCTTGTCGGAACCGGACGCAACACGGCAGTAGCGCGCCATCTCGGCATACTTGATTGTTGTATCCTCGGAACCGTTCACCAGATACTCCATGGTATAGGGCAGGAAAAGTCCCACGGCACGTCCGTGAGGAACATGAAAAATTGCTCCGAGAGCGTGTCCGGTGCTATGCCCCAATCCGGCCATGGAATTGCCGAAGGACATACCACCCATTGTAGCGGCATGCATCATTTCCTTGCGGGCTTCGAGGTCTTTACCGTCTTTGTACGCTCGGGGCAAATAATCCAGAGTCAGCCTTGTGGCGATTAATCCCGGCCCGGCAGTCATACTGGTGCCCCAGGCGGAGGTATACCCCTCGATAGCATGGCAAATGACATCCATTCCGGTGTCCGCCGTGATTTGTGCAGGCATTCCCATAACCATAACCGGGTCAAGTATAGCGACATCCGGCATGCATTCGGTAGTGCCCAATCCCAGTTTGCGGTTATCTTTTGTGTCGGTGAGAACGATAGCCCAGGTAGCTTCCGAGCCCGTTCCGCTGGTTGTAGGAATGGCCATCAACCGGGCTTTTTCCCGGAAATTGAACTCTTCGAGTACAGATAGGGCTTCCGGCTCCAGTTCCGGCCGCGCTAAAAGCAGAATAATCGCTTTAGCGGCATCCATGCAAGAACCACCACCGATGCCGATCACCCAATCAGGCTGATATTTTCCTACTGCTATTCCGCCCTTTTTGATAGTTTCGAGCGATGGCTCCGGTTCCACCTCGTCGAATATTTGCCATTTAATCTTTTTGGCATCGAGTTGATCGGTAACCGGTTTGGTCAGCCCAAGTTTGACAATGTTCTTATCGGTGACAAGGAAAGCTTTTTTACCCTTGACTTGCGCGAGATAATCGAGAGCGTTATCCCCATAGACAATCAAGGGACAGGCAAAATTCCACATATATTACCCTCCATCTTTTTCTTATTTGGGGCGGTTAAATTATCAATCCAACCATTCGGTCGGAACGAGCATCGTGCAGTTGGTCAGTTCATTCGCGGCTTTGGTATAGCGCATGATTTTGGCCATGTCGCCCGTCAGTTTGGATTGCTTGGTGATCAGTGCCTTGGTCGAATCAAGCTTCTTGGTGGCAATTTGCTTCCAAATAGCATAGGGAGCTGTCAGGGTGAATGCGGGTTTGTATTTATTCGGGTCAGTAACGATTTCACAAGCCCGGCATTTGCCATGATAAAGATCAATGTATATGTAAGATGTCTCCTTAATCGGGCCGCCCGGCTCCGCAATAAAGTAAAAATCGCCCTCCCAGGTTTTCGCCGACTCCTCATATGCCGCACTTTTATTGATTTCCGCCTTGTAAAGATCACACCATTCTTGAGTCATATACTTAGCCATAATAAACCTCCTTTTATTTTTACTTATTTCATACGCTCATCCGCTATATCTTATAGCTCTTTGTAATATTGGAAACAATTTTTAATTCTCTAAATTTGGCTGCAGATTGGAGTGTCATTGATAAGTTTGCCAACGCTGTTATTTTGTATACTATTTATTCAATTAATTTTCAACAAAATAAGCATCGTTCGCCAGTTTCATACCGGTTATGAGATGATTATCGGTTCTGTTGCAGCATGCTCGCCATCTATGCGAGCCTTCCTCTAAGTGCTTCGAATTGTTTTTTCAGCCTATCCGGAAGACGATCCCCAAACTGGGCAAAGTGTTTTTCGATATCCGGAATTTCCACCCTCCATGCATCTATATCAACTTTGAGCAAAGCTTTAATATCTTGCTCGGAAATGGAGAGTCCCTTCATATCAAGATCATCAATCGCGGGTAGCAACCCAATGGGGGTTTTGACCGCGTCGACTTTCCCTTCCACCCGTTCACACATCCATTTTAACACCCGACTGTTTTCCCCAAATCCGGGCCAGAGCCACCGGCCTTCAGGAGTTTTACGAAACCAGTTTACATAAAAAATTCGGGGTGCCTTACTTTTAAGTTTGTCACCCATATCCAGCCAATGCTGGAAATAATCAGCCATGTTATATCCGCAGAATGGCTGCATAGCGAAAGGATCCCGCCTTAAATTTCCCACCGCGCCAATATTGGCGGCTGTTGTCTCCGATGAAGCGGTGGCCCCGAGAAAGACCCCATGGTCAAAACTATAGGCCTCATTTACCAGAGGAACAACGCCTGCTCGACGCCCGCCAAATATAAAAATATCAATGGGAACACCTTCCGGTTTTTCCCAATCTTTGCAGATAATAGGACACTGTGAAGCAGGAGCTGTAAAACGGGAATTCGGATGCGCTGCCGCTTCCTTAATGTCTGGAGACCAATCACGCCCTTTCCAATCAATGGCATGCCGGGGAGGTGCGCCGTCCATCCCTTCCCACCAGATATCTCCGTCATCCGTGAGCGCACAGTTGGTAAAAATGATATTTTCTTTTAATGTGTCCATAGCCATCGGATTAGATTTATAAGACGTGCCCGGCGCCACACCAAAAAATCCGGCTTCGGGATTGATCGCATATAAGCGGCCGTCAGGGCCGATTTTCATCCAGGAAATATCATCACCGATACATTCACATTTCCAGCCGGGAATTGTCGGCCGCAACATGGCCAGGTTGGTCTTGCCGCAGGCGGAAGGAAAGGCTGCCGCCAGGTGATATTGTTTGCCTGCGGGGTTCGTTAACCGGAGAATAAGCATATGCTCCGCCATCCACCCTTCTCTTCTGGCCATGGCCGAGGCGATGCGCAGGGCCAGACATTTTTTGCCCAGAAGGGCATTACCGCCGTAACCCGAGCCGTAAGACCAGATTAGATTTTCGTCCGGAAAATGGCTTATATATTTTTTCTCCATTGGCGCGCAAGGCCAGGGTACATCTTTTTGTCCCTTCGTGAGCGGCGCACCTATAGAATGCAGGCAGGGAATGAATTCGCCGTCTTTTCCCAGTCTATCGAGAACTTTAGTTCCTACACGGGTCATTATGTGCATATTACAGACAACATAAGCGCTATCCGTGATTTCTACGCCGATCTTGGCGATAGGTGATTTAATCGGTCCCATGGAGAAAGGTATCACATACATGGTGCGCCCTTTCATGCACCCTTTATAGAGGGACTTCATCGTTGTTTTTAATTCCTGAGGATCTATCCAATTATTAGTAGGGCCTGCTTCGATTTTTTTAAGGGTACTGATATAGGTTCGTGCCTCCACCCTGGCCACGTCCGAGGGATCAGAACGGAACAAAAAACTATTTTCTCTTTTTTTAAGAGGTATAGCACTGCCGCTTTTGACCATCATCGACATGAGCCGGCCATATTCCGCACGAGAGCCGTTGCACCAATGCACTGTATCCGGCAGACACATTTCCGCCACATCCTTAACCCATTTTTCCAGTTTCTCATTCTTGACGACCATCTTCGTATAATCCCCTCGTTCGTAAAATTAATCCCGGCAATATATTTGGGATAATATTTTTTCGATTTCGTGTAATTATTTACGCTTCTTTTTCAATTCTTTCTTCTCCTCAATCACAGCCTGCGCAGCAGCCAATCTCGCTATCGGCACGCGGTAGGGTGAACAACTCACATAGTCCATGCCTACCCGGTGACAAAACATAACACTGGAAGGCTCGCCGCCGTGTTCACCGCAAATACCGACTTTCAAACCCGGACGTGCCTTACGGCCGCGTTCAATACCGAACTCTATGAGCTGACCCACGCCGTCCTGATCGAGAATCTGGAAGGGGTCAACCGGAATAATCTTTTTCTCTATGTATTCGGGCACAAAGGCACCGACATCGTCACGACTGAAGCCGTAAGTCATCTGGGTCAGATCGTTTGTACCATAACTGAAAAATTCCGCTTCTTCGGCTATGCGATAGGCAAGGAGCGTCGCGCGCGGAATTTCAATCATCGTGCCCACCATGTATGGTATCTTTTTCAAGCCATACTTGGCGCATACTTCGGGATAGACCTTCTTTACCAGAGCAGACTGATTTTTGAACTCGGCCACATCGCAGACGACCGGGATCATGATTTCGGGTAACGCTTTTTTTCCTTCCTTCAGGAGTTCCGCCGTGCTTTCGAGAATAGCGCGAATCTGCATCTCACTCACTTCGGGATAGGTGATGCCAAGGCGCACACCGCGATGACCCATCATCGGATTAGTCTCATGTAAATTTTCCGCCCGGCTATTGAGCTTATCGACGGAAATATTCAGACTTTCAGCGAGACGCCGGCGTTCGTCAGGATTCTCCGGCACGAACTCATGCAGGGGCGGATCCAGAAGACGAATAGTCACCGGCCGGCCGGCCATAACCTCCATTGTCTTTTTGATGTCGTTCTTGACAAAAGGAAATAGATCATTCAATGCCGCACGGCGTTCATCGACAGTGTCAGAGAGAATCATCTTGCGCAAATGAAACAACGGTTGTTCACTATTCTCTCCGTAAAACATATGCTCGGTGCGGAACAGGCCGATGCCTTCGGCGCCGAATTGTATGGCTTTGGCGGCATCCTTTGGTGTTTCCGCATTAGTGCGAATTTTAAGACGCCGCACCTGATCGCAAATCTTCATGAAAGCTGCAAAATATCTATCGTCCTCGGTGCCGCTGATCATAGGTAAGGCGCCCTTGTATACACGACCTTTTGTTCCATTGAGGGTAATTATTTCGCCTTCACGCACCACTTTATCATCGGTTGTCAATTTTTTCTGGTTCATGTCTACATGCAGAGCGCCTGCCCCGACGATACAGCATTTTCCCCAACCGCGGGCGACCAATGCCGCGTGCGACGTCATGCCGCCGCGCGCGGTGAGAATACCTTGAGCCGCGCGCATGCCCTCAACGTCTTCGGGATTAGTTTCCTCGCGCACAAGAATTACTTTTTTACCTTCTTTGTTACAGCGCACCGCATCTTCTGCGGTAAACACAACCTGACCTACCGCGCCTCCCGGACCCGCGGGCAATCCCCTGACCAGAAATTCTCCCTTTGTTTCCGCTATCGGATCAACCATGGGATGAAGCAGCTCATCGAGCTGAGCGGGAGTTACGCGTATCACCGCTTCGACAGCGCTGATCATCTTGCTTTTAAACATCTCGACGGCCATCCGTACAGCAGCCGGCCCGTTGCGCTTGCCGTTGCGTGTCTGCAGCATCCAAACGCGGCCGTCTTGAATAGTAAACTCTAAATCCTGCATATCTTTGAAGTGGTTTTCCAGTTTCTGGCGGATCTTTTTGAGAAGTATATAAGCTTTGGGCATGGCTTTCTCGAGGCTGGGATGCCCTTCGGTATCGTCCAACTGACGTGTTTCTTCATTGATCGGATTCGGCGTGCGAATTCCTGCAACTACGTCCTCACCCTGCGCGTTCGACAGCCATTCGCCGTAAAACTTGTTTTCGCCGGTGGCCGGATTGCGCGTAAAGGCCACGCCCGTGGCTGAGTTTTCACCCATGTTGCCAAACACCATAGCCTGCACGTTGACCGCCGTTCCCCATTCATCGGGAATACCTTCGATCCTCCGGTAGGAAACAGCGCGTTTGCCATTCCAGCTTTTAAAGACTGCACTGATTGCGCCCCATAACTGCTCATCGGCACTATCCGGGAAAGGCTTGCCAATAACCTGCTTCACCCTGGACTTGTAAATTTCGGCAAGTTCCGCAAGGTCCTTTTCCGTGAGATCAATATCTTGGGTGACATTACGGCGCTTTTTCATAGCCGCCAATTCCCTCTCTAACTGCTGGCGCACACCCATGCCTTCGGCAGGTTCAAGGCCTTCAGCCTTTTCCATAACAACATCCGAGTACATTTGAATTAAGCGGCGATATGAATCCCATACAAAGCGCGCATTTTTTGTCTTCGCGATCATACCGGGAATTGTTTTAGAGGTAAGACCGATATTCAGAACAGTTTCCATCATGCCCGGCATGCTTTTACGCGCCCCGGAACGGGCGGAACACAGCAGAGGATTTTTCGGATCACCGAACTTCATACCGGCTGCCCGCTCCATTTTTTGCAGGACTTTATAGACCTGCTCTTTAAGACCTTGCGGGTAGCGACCCTTATTTTTGTAAAAAGCCGTACATACGTCCGTAGTAATAGTAAAACCCGGCGGAATAGGAA
The DNA here is from genome assembly GCA_050008655.1 of Smithellaceae bacterium. Taxonomy (GTDB): domain Bacteria; phylum Desulfobacterota; class Syntrophia; order Syntrophales; family Smithellaceae; genus UBA4810. The sequence goes on along the minus strand of JBEKMF010000026.1, from coordinate 1,849 downwards.
TGCCGAGATGAGCCATTTCCGCAAGGCCGGCGCCCTTGCCTCCCAACAAATTCTTATCTTTTCCATATCCTTCCGAGAAGGTATAAACAAATTTTGTGCCCATTGTGTCCTTTTCCAACCTCCTTCAAGAGTCCTGTTTTATTGAAGGCGCAATATCGACATAAGACCGTCATCATTGTCAAGAGAAAAATGCGAATTTTGATGATTCGCAAGTTAGCATTTTCCAGAACACTTTTTTCAAAATTTTTACTGTCAACCCCTATTGATTTTTTCAGTAAGTTTCGATATTTTTTTATTTAATTTTCTTGACAAGTGGGTGGCTTGTTCATATACTTGCTCCACAAAAGAGCAACCTTTTATCACCATAGTGACTAATTGTGCCAGGGAGGGTGTAAGTTTGCCAATCGCCGGGGACACATTAACAAGAGGGAAACTTTTCGGTCTTTTGCCGCAAGAAAACTTATGCCGTTTGCTGACGTACTTTAATCAACTTTTTTATTTTTATTTACAGTGGGGATTCCGGTTTGATTACCGGCAATCAAGTATTATAAAATAAATGTTTAGGGGGTAGATTTTATGAAAGGTAAAGTATTTTTATTTATTGCTGTAATTATGATTATCGTTGGAGGAATAGCCGCCAACCTTGTACAAAACGATTTTTACCAGGTTAAGGTTCGCGATGTTCGTTTCGTGGCGGCTGACGGTTCGATTATGAGCGCCCTTCTGTTCATTCCGAAAAATGCCACGCCGCAGACACCGGCACCCGGCATTCTTACTGTTCATGGCTATATCAATTCGCGGGAGATTATGTCGGGATTTTCCATTGAATTCGCGCGCCGTGGCTGGGTTGTTCTGGAAATCGATCAGAGCGGGCACGGATATAGCGCCCCTCCGGCTTTCGCCAACGGTTACGGCGGTATACCGGGCCTGGCCTATCTCCGCAGCCTTGATTTCGTCGATAAGAACAAAATCGGCTTGGTGGGTCATTCCATGGGTGGATGGGCAAGTCTCGCCGCGGCCATGGCTCGTCCCGACGACTATAAGGCAATAGTTCTGGAAGGATCGTCCACCGGAGCGCCCTTCGCTCCGGAGGGAAGCACTACCTATCCCAAGAACATGGCTCTGGTAGAAAGCACATTTGACGAGTTTTCCTTACTCATGTGGAGCGTACCGATAGCGCGCAATGTTGTCAACAGCGATAAACTCAAAAAGGTGTTCGGTGTAACCGAAACAATCGAGCCCGGCAAAATATACGGCTCCATTGAAAACGGAACGGCACGCGTTCTTTATCAACCGGTAACAACCCATCCGGGCGATACCGAGTCACCCACAGCGATAGGTTATGCCATCTCCTGGTTACAGCAGACCCTGGGTGAGGAAAAAACTCTTGCTCCTTCCAATCAAATCTGGCTCTGGAAGGAAATCGCCACGCTTATCGGCCTTATCGGTTGCATCCTGCTTGTGTTTGCAGCCGGCAATCTTCTGCTGCAAGCCGGATATTTCAGCTCCTTGCAAGGGACACCGCAAAACCCAAAACCCGCAACCGGAGTTGCTTGGTGGATCGCTGCCATTCTCATGATCATAATCGGACCTTTAACCTATTTCCCGGCAACGCTTATCGCCTATGGTAAGTTAAAGCAATCCTGGTTCTTTCCCCAGCAGATTACCAACGATACCTTGTTCTGGTTGCTCATAGCTGCGATCATTTCTCTTATCCTGTTTGTGATCTGGCACCTGTTGAACAAGAAAAAAGGCGGGAATGCGGTATCATACGGCCTCAAGGCTGCCAAGGGTTCTACCTGGAAAAAAATCGGACTTTCCGCCTGGTTTGCCTTCCTGGTTACGGCTG
>JBEKMF010000025.1:0-20171 GCA_050008655.1 Smithellaceae bacterium | reverse complement strand
GAGAAATATCGCAACATTCTGGAGAACATACAGGACGGCTATTTTGAACTTGATCTTGCCGGTAATTATACATTTGCTAATGATGCGGAGTGCAGAAATATAGGATATCCCCGAGAGGAATTGATTGGAATGAACAACCGGCAGTTTCAAGATGAAAAAACCACTCAAAAAATGCATCAACTCTTCAGAGAGCTTTACAGAACAGGCAAACCGGTTAAGGCATTAGATGTTGAAATTATCCGAAAAAACGGAATGAAAGGTTTCAATGAGATTTCGGCATCTCTTATCATGGATGCCGAAGGCAAACCAATCGGATTTCGGGGTATTTCTCGGGATATTACCGAGCGCAAGCGAGCCGAAGACGCGTTGCGTGAGAGTGAGGAGAAATACCGGTCTATGATAGAAACCATCCAAGACGGCTATTTTGAGGTAGACCTTTCCGGTAAGTTTACCTTCGTTAATGATGCGCAGTGCAGAATTGTCGGAACTCCCCGAGAGCAATTGCTCGGTATGAGCAATATGGCCTATACAAGTAAAGAAGAAGCTAAAAGATTATATCAGCTCTTCAGTGGAATATACAAAACAGGGGAACCAGTTAAGGGATTTGCTTTCGAATATAAGAAAAATGACGGGACTATGGCGTTTAACGAAATATCCGCATCTCTTATAAGAAATTCGAAAGGTGAGCCTATGGGATTTAGAGGTATTGCCCGGGATGTCACTGAGCGCAAGCGGGCGGAGGAAGAACGTAAGCAAAGCTTTGAGCGGCTAAGAAAAGCCCTGGGAGCCACGGTCCAAGCCATATCCATGACCGTAGAAATGAAAGATCCCTATACTTCTGGTCATCAACGGCGGGTATCCGATCTAGCCCGGTCGATTGCCACAGAAATGGGATTATCGGCAGACCGGCGAGACTTCATCCGTACTGCCTCCTCTATTCATGACATCGGCAAAATAGCCATTCCGTCGGAAATACTCAGCAAGCCGACAAAACTGACTGATCTGGAATTCAGTCTGATTAAAACACATTCCCAGTCAGGCTACGATATCATGAAAGACATCGAATTTCCCTGGTCCGTGGCCGATGTCGTCCTTCAGCATCATGAACGAATAGATGGATCCGGCTATCCCCAAGGCCTTAAGGGAGACGATATTCTCCTAGAGGCACGGATTCTGGCCATCGCCGACGTTGTGGAAGCTATCGCTTCCCACCGTCCCTATCGTCCGGCATTTGGAATTGATATTGCCTTGAAGGAGATTTCCGATAATAAGGGTACCCTTTATGATGCAGATGCTGTGGATGCTTGTCTGAAATTGTTTCGAGAGAAAAGCTATCAGCTTCCATGAGATGTAACTGCTAACCCCATAGAAAAAACATGTTTACAAGTGGTAATCCTCAGCGCATGCCAGAATTGAAAATTGCAGAGTAGCAGGTGTAGTCAGCAAGCACTTCTTCCTGTAAGCAACAATCCACCAATCCCGAAGAAAGGCAAGACTTCAACCCGTAATTATTGATGCCCTGTCCCCAATTTTATAGTATAGAGGATTTATTTTGTGCGGGGTTCGAGGCAATGGATACAGGGTTAAAATCTTATGGCACCACTTTAGAAGCTCTTTGGAAAAAGATAAACAATGCCAAGCATCTTGTAATTGTATTGGCCATCGCTTCTTTTCTCATTCCCTTTTTAATCGGCAGTTATGCCCTTCAGGCCCGAACACAACTGGGAATAATGGATGGCATGGCGGAAGAATATATGAGGCTCGGTGTTATCCTTCATCACACCGGTAAATACGAACTGGAAGAAAATAGAAGCTTTTATTTCCGTCCGCCCGGTTATCCTTATTTCATTTATTTCGCTTTAAAATTTTACGATCCGGATAAAGTGCCGAACAAAGATCTACGCTTTTCCAGCCGGGAAGAAATGCGGAAAGTTTTACAAGGCCCATTCCATCATTTATATTTTGCTCAGAATATTTTATTCGGTTTAGCGGCATTATTTATTTTCGGAATTGCGTTGCACTTTCTCAAGCCAACATTTGCTTTTTTCATAAGTCTTCTGTTTGGATGCAATCCTTATTTTCTGATTCTCATCGGTTTGTTGCACTATGAAATTCTGCACATATTTCTGTTAGCGCTCGGAACTTTTCTTCTGATAAATGGCTTTGATAAAAAGTCACGGGGATATGTGTGCCTGATTTTTTCCGGCTTGTGTTTTGGCCTGGCAACGCTGGTCAGACCTATCACGCTTATTCTTCCGGTATTCGTCTTTTTGGGACTTTTGATCGCGGAAAAGAAAAAATTTACTTCTGCCGCCGTCAAAACATTGGTATTCGCCTTTTGCCTGACAGTTGTTATAGCTCCCTGGTCGGCGAGAAACTACCGGCTCTCCCAAACATTCATTCCCGTAAATGCCCAGGACGGTGTTGCCTTGTGGAGCGGAACGGTAAAAACCTTGCCTGTACAGCCGAATTATTACCGCTGGTGGGATTTGTGGTACACCGAGGGAAGGCCTATTGCGCAAAAAGTAGTAGGCAATGTAGAACTTTCACAGTTTAGTTGGGCGCATTACAACCTGGAATTGGAAAAGGAATTCAAAAAAGAAGCTTATTCCAATCTTAAAAAACAGCCTCTCACCTACGCTTATAATGTGCTGATGAATTTTATTACTATAAACTTACAGGTGAATTCCGTATTCCTGAAAATCTTTGATTACATTCAATTGCCCGGAAATATATTTCATAAAGAGTTTCTGCAGGCGGGTAACGATCAGACATTTCATAAAGACTGGCAGGCGGATTTATTCACTTTCCTCGTTATTATCCTTACTATTGGCGCTGGAGCCGGATTTTACCTGGGAATCAAAAACAAGGATTTATCCATTCTTCCTGTCTTGGCCGTATACCTTTGTGTAACTATTGCCCATAGCATCACCTACATGGATATCATGTATTACTATGTCAAGATGCCTTTCCTGTTTATTTTCTACGCTTATTTTCTAAAGCAGTTGACGGCGAAAAATAGTAACTGCAATTATGTCCTCGCCACAGCAGTTGCTTTGCCGGGATTGCTCACCGCGGTATTGCTTTTTAATCTTATTCTTTACTGATAAGCGAACCGCTCGCAGGCAATGATCATTCATTTTTCTTGACAATTGCCAGATCTTCAAGTTATTGAGGAATCGTTTCCAGAAATCCCCAGATTGCAGAACTCTAACTCTAAATCTGGTATTATTTATTGAGGCCGGTCAGTTTACAAAGCTGACTTCATTTTATACCATCGTAAAAATTACGAAGGTTCCCCATCAGGGTAAACCTGGAAAATAGAAAAGTGACAGTAGAAATTAGAATGGCTTTTGGAACAATTGGAGAAAAACTTTTTGCCTGGCTAAAGATTACCCGGCTCCAGTTCTATCCCATGACCTGGCTGGCGTATTCTCTGGGAGCCCTCGCCCAGTCGGTTGTTTCGGGAAGATTCAGCTTCCAAAGCTACCTGCTGGGCTACCTTATCCTCTTTCTTATCGAGTTCTGCACGATACTCGCCAACGAGTATTTTGATTATGAATCGGACCGCCGGAACCTGAATTTCAGCACCTTCACCGGAGGAACGAGGGCTCTCGTGGAACAAAAACTGACTTTCCGGGAAGTGCGCACTGGAATTTTCGTTGCTCTGGCCCTGATACCCCTGCCCGGTTACTTCCTGATCAGCTCCGCGGAAAGCGGCTCATTTGTGACCTTTTTATTTCTGATCATCCTGGGCCTTATCTTAGGGCTGGGCTATACGGTACCTCCCCTGAAATTTTCCTATCGCGGTGTGGGTGAAATTGTGGTGGGTTTCACCCATAGCACTTATGTTATTCTCTGTGGTTTTGTTTTCCAGGGAGGATATTGGAAAGACCCTGTACCGTGGTTTTTGAGCGTTCCCTTATTCTTAGCTGTGCTCGGTGCCAACATACTGGCTGGTATTCCCGACCGGCAGGCCGACCAGGCCGTCTCGAAACTTTCCATCGCCGTCATTTTCGGCCCCCGTGCAGCAGCCATTTTTGCCATTTGTTTTGTCTGTGCCGCTTTTCTCGCTGGCGCACTTCTGGGCTATTTACGATTGTTTCCGGTCCCTCTTTGGTGTTGGGGATTGCTGGTCTTACCCCACGGCTTTCTCCTTCTCCGCTCACTTTTGAGATTCCTGCGATCGGACCGTCTCGATGGAAGGATAAACGGCATCCTGGCACTTGCTCTGTCCTACATTATCTGGTTCGGCCTCCTTCCGATCATTGCCATCTGGTAAGGAACGACTTCCATGAAGGCAAACCCCTTCCCTATTCTTTTCCTTTGCCTGCTTTGTCTTGTTTCCGCGGCGGGTGACGAAACCTGTGCCCTTGAAGCATCGGCGGAAAAGTACCGATACGAGGCAATTCCCCTGGGGGATGAAGACGGACAGAAAGAAACCATCGACATGGAAATCACCCGCAACGGACTGAATCTCCGCTATAGAATGAAAACTGTCTCCCCTGCCGGGTTGGAAGAAATCGAAATCGCGACGGAGCCCAAAGGACGATTTCTTTCCGCATCAAGACGTTTCTCTCCAGCTGGGAAAGAAGCAATGACTACGGAGAAGATCTGGCGTGAGGACGGGAAGGCTTATCTTAAAAGGGGCACGGAAACAGAGGGAAGTGTCCGTTCTTTTGATTTGCCTCCGGAAAAATCCTTTGCCGTGGATGGTTCTCTCCTTGTCCTATTGAGGGATTTTCCCTTCGGCGGCGATGAGGCCTGGGCAATCTACATGGTGGATTTCTCCGGGTCGAACATAGCGGTAACTCTCCGCCAAGCGGGGATTGAGAGCGTCAATGTACCGGCAGGAATTTTTGACTGCTATAAAATGGAAGTGACGGTCGAAATTCCCATTTTTAGGCCCCACATCATTTACTGGGTGACAAAAAAAGAACCGCATTTTCTGGTGAAGAGTATCGGCAAGCGAGGACCTTTTACGCGTTCCTATGCCACCTCCCTCCTCTCCATCAAATAAAAATAACAGGGGTAAAAAGATCAGGGAAAAAGTAATATTGCAGCACTGTGGGAAATCTGATGACTTGGGGACAAATTTACCATGTTTTACGAAGTCCGTTTTGAATGAAATTTATAAGATAACCGATAACATTCCAATCAAGTTTTCTGAGTGTATTTTTTCTTTTTTACTCCAGTGTAATATAGTATAACAATTCCCCGTGCGGAAGATATTAATTGGAGGGGAGTACAAATATGCTTTTTAAGCCTTTGTTAAAATTCAGGATATAAAATGCACGATTCAGCAAGATGAAAACATTACAATTAACCGGCTGATATTACATAATAATTCAACTAGGCATTATATTTGTATAAAAAGATGAACTTATTTTCGGCAAATGATATCCGGCAAATCAAAGCCCTGGGCTTGAGTCGGCAGGACGTGGACAAGCAGCTGAATACATACCGGCGCGGTTCTGTTTTTTTTGATTTAAATCGTCCCTGTACAGTTAAAGATGGAATCATCTCCGTTACTCCGGCGCAAAAGAAAAAACTGATTGCCCTTTATGAAAACGAAGCCCGAAAATACAAACTGTTAAAGTTTGTGCCGGCTTCGGGCGCAGCAAGTCGTATGTTTGTCGAATGGTTTTCCGCTGGCGAAGACGGCAGTTTCGGTTCCCCTGACCGCGATCGTCTCTTTCTCCAAAAATTAAATAAATTAGCGTTTTTTATTCTGATTGAACGGAATAGGCAGGGGAAAAAGTTTTTTGATCAAAAGAACATAAAGAATTTGTTGGAATTTATTTTACTTCCGGATGGCTTAAATTTCGGGCAGTTGCCCAAGGCTTTAATTCCTTTTCATCGGTACTCTTCAGGCGAGACACGAACAGCACTGGAAGAGCATCTTGGCGAGGCAGGTAGATATATTCGTAGCAGAGAAGGCTTAAGCTTTGTTCATTTCACCGTGACTGCCAAATACAAGGCAGCTACGGCAAAACATTTAAAAGCCGTGCTGAAAAAATATGAGAAACTATTCGGCGTTAAATATAGAATAACTCTATCCATACAGTCACCGGCGTCCAACACGATTGCCGTTGATGAAAATAATTTGCCGCTGAGAGATACTAAGGGCAGACTCTTATTCCGCCCCGGCGGGCACGGCGCGCTGCTTAAAAATTTAAGCAGTGTTAACGCCGACTTTATTTTTGTAAAAAACATCGATAATGTTGTGCCGGAAAAACATTTAGAAAAAATTCTTGCATATAAAAAAATGTTGGGCGGAATGGCTCTGCAAACTCAAAAAGAAATATTTGCTATTTTGAAAAAAATGGAAAAAAATGAGCTTAATCTTGCCCAGATCCAGAAAATAATTACTTACTGTTCGCAAAAACTTAATATTACATTGCCGCTAGGTTTTTCGCAGCAATCCGGGAAACGGAAAACCCAAATTTTATTTTCTTTGTTAAATCGTCCTTTGCGCATTTGCGGGGTGGTAAAAAATGAAGGAGAGCCCGGCGGCAGCCCTTTCTGGGTAAAGGAAAAAGACTCTACGCAAACACCGCAAATTGTGGAAATCGGGCATGTGGATAAAGACAAACCGGAACAACAGGCTATTTGGTCCAGGGCAAAATATTTTAACCCGGTAGATATGGTTTGCTGCATAAAAAATTATCGCGGAGAAAAATTTGACCTGGATAATTACGTAAATCCGGATGCCTATTTAATTACGAGCAAGAACGAGAGAGGACAGAGCCTGAAAGCGCTGGAGGTTCCCGGTCTCTGGAACGGCGGGATGGCCTACTGGAACACTGTTTTTGTCGAACTTCCGCTGAGCGTCTTTAATCCTGTAAAAACTGTTGACGATCTTCTACGGCCGGAGCATCTAGCCGTTAATAAAATCAAGAAAACTAAATAATCCAGCGTGCGCAATCTTCTTTTTTTGCCGCTTTGGCGTTGATTGTTGTTGCTGCATTGGCGTGCCGGCAAATTACCTTAACTTCAATGTTATCGGGGGCATCAGAGTAACGGACGCAAAGGGAAGCGGCCGTCGTCAGTGCCGATTCAGCGCCGTAAGGTACCAAAACATGGGGTCCGGGAAAATCATCGGTAAAAAGCACAAGGTCATCCTCCGTGGAAAGCCTTTGCAGCTCTTCGTTATCAGCATTATTCCGGCCGACGATAATTTTGCTGCCGGATTCGACGCGGAAATGGCGGCCATATTTTAACAGCTCGATGTCGCGTATTTGCCGGTCCTCCTGATGAGAAAATAAATCCCGAAGGCGAATCGTGAACATTTGATCGGTAAGAAGGCAACCGCCGGCAGGCGCCGGGTAATCGCTGATGCCGAAATCGGCGGCTAATTGAATTTGATTCTTACGGCTCTTACCCTGAAAAGCAAGCAATCGTGAACGGTCGACTTTGTCGTCTTTTTCGGCTGGGATAGGTTCGAGAAGTTGGGCGCTGAGAGGACGCAGAATGTAGTCCGCATAGCCGGAGTTTTTAGCCACAACATAAAGGGACTGTCTTCCCTGCGACATCGGACGCTGCCCTAGAACTTCACCGGTCAGAATAAAATCGGCGCCCGTCTCGTCCATTTTTTTACCGGCTATTTGCAACATTAGGGTATGGCAATCGATGCAGGGATTCATGTTTTTGCCGTAACCATACCGGGGAGACTTAAGCATCGTGAGATGAATCCCGGTTATGTCTTCGACAATCAGCGGCAGATCTACTTGCTTCGCTGCCGCCTCGGCTTTTCGTGCGCTAAAAAATGGCGTCGTAAACGTCAGGCACCGAACATCTATGTTTTGTCTGCGGATTAACTCTGCCGCTAATATGCTGTCCAAGCCGCCGGAAAAAAGGGCGATGGCTTTAACCATAATGAAAATCCATTGTCCTAAACTAAAATGCGCTACGGAGAACAAGTCCGCAGCGCCAAAAATAAACCCCTTTTTATCCAGAAAGAAAAATATCAATATCGGGCAATATTTGCCGACCATACTTCACGCAGCAAACCGCGCAATTCCTGATCGATGTCAAAATCGATGACGTACAAATCTTTATCCGTCTTAATTTTAGTGCCGCCGAAGCTAATCGTGTAAGGAGCCTGATTTTTATCGATGCCGGAAAAAGTAAAATAGCCGGAAGTAAAAGTAATATTTAAAGCGCGCAAAATCTTTTCCATGATATTTTTCGGAGTTTCATTATCGGCAACAAAGATAAGTTCATTGCCGGCTTCTTTCAATACGGTGATCAACTGCCGGGTCAGATTTTTGGAAAAAATAACATATTTTTTGTTTCCGTCTTTTACCAGAATGTCGGCTTTAATCGACAGATTAACTCCGTCTTTCGCGGTATCGAATATTTTGATGTCAACATCCTTTTCAGCGTTAAATCCCAAATCGGAAACAAGCGCGTAAGAAAAATCTTTGGCTGAAACGGTAGGATACACAGGCATTGGCGGCAGAGAATAGATTTCTTCCGGTTTTCCGACCAGGCCGGATTCTTCGGAGATTTCAGTAATGATTACGCCGTTCTTCCGTGCATAATTTTTAACTGCCCTGGGTAGCAATAAATTATTTTCATAAATTATACGCAATCCCTGCGCTAATGCCTGCGCTTCTTTCGCGTTGGTCTTGACGATTAACCAATCGACAAAAAGTTCCACGGGAGGAAGAGCTCCTATAGTCATGGGTTTATCTTTTTTGGTCATACTGTAACTTTTGGTGGCATCGAAAACTTTTTTTAAAATCGTAATGACATCGTCTTTTTTATCAGCTTTAATTAAATAGTAGTTAGCCCAGTTATCATTAATAATCTTTTTTAGATTATCGGGCGCGCGGTTCTCCAAATCAAGAAATATGGTTGTCTTGCCGTCAAATTCGATCACCGGCATTTTAGAACAATCAATCTTTACCTGACCGGTTTTCGGGATAGGGAGGTAATAATTACCTGTCGCATTAAATGAGCCATTCATCTGGGTAATGACATATCTAAGAACAGCTAGGCGTGCTTCCGGCGGCATTGACATTTTTTCCTTTACTTCGATTATTTTGCCGGGTAGTTCCGGAGTTTTTTCAACTATTATTTCTTCCTTTTGGGCAGCTTGGGCAGCACTTGTTTCCTTTGCGGTTTGGACAAAGAGAGCCCCGGATGGCAACTTGATGGTGTCTCCGGCATAAATTTTATTGATATCAACAACGCGGGGATTCATTGACTGAATAATCTGAAGCGTTTTCTTTATGTCGGTTTTAATTTTTAGTTCTCGGTATATGATTTTAATTAAAGTATCGCCTTTTTTTATTGTATAAGACTGGCCGCTGCCGGACGGAGCTGCCGGAGGAGCAGCGGGGAGAGCGACTATAGTTTCGGGAGCTGTGGTAGCGGTTTTCATTTTCTTTTCTTCGGAATACGCGAAAGGTTTTCCGGGGAGGACCAGGGATTGCCCCACTTTGAGTTTATTGAGATCCGGTATATCGGGATTAAGCTCTTGAATAAGCTGGTAATTATCAGCAATGTCCTCTTCCGTGATACCGGGAATATTTCTCACGACAACCGAAAGAATATCACCTTTTTTTACTGTATAAGTATATGTATTTTTTTTAGATATGGCTGTTTTTTTTAGTGTAATTTGAGCCGTGTCTTCTTTTGCCGCCGCCGGCAGGTAAGAAAAGACGGCTGAAAAAATAATCACCAGCAATGATAAGGCGAATTGATTAATCATTATGCTTTCCCCCCTGATTATAGAGAGTAGGTAAAAAACACATAATATTTTACATTAAATTACTTCAATTAATAATAAAAGTCAAACCCTTATAAGGTATTATTTTTGATGTAGTTAAAGAGATAATGAGGATTAAAAATCAATTAGGATGAGAGAAGTTTGATTTGATGAGTTTGTACCGGTTTCAAATTACTTTTCTCATTGCCGCAATGGCGACTTCGATTTGATCAGCGGATGGTTCTCTGGTCGTAATCTTCTGCAGCATCAGTCCCGGCCAGCTCAATAATTGCACCCATTTCCAATGGCTGTGTTTTCCGGTAAAACGGATAGCTTCATAAGAAATACCGGCAACAACGGGAAGAAGCAGAATTTTATAGATAACCCGATGTAAAAAATCCGGACGTCCCAGCAAAGAAAAAACCAGAATGGAAACTATCATTACGAACAGAATAAAACTTGTTCCGCAGCGCGGATGACGGGTGGAAAATTTTTTTACATTTTCGAGAGTCAACTCCCGGCCGTCTTCCCAGGCAAAGACGGTTTTATGTTCCGCTCCGTGATACATATAAACGCGCCGCATATCTTCCATCAAAAGAGTGGAAAAAAGGAAAAGTAGAAAAATTCCTAGCCGGACACAGCCCTCCAGAAGGTTCAGAAAAATTAAATTCGCCACAAAATATTTTATCTTCGTAAAAAAGAAAGCCGGAACGACAATAAAGAAAAAAATCGCTATAGAAAAGCTGATAATGAAAGAAAGAGACATCTCCCAGCTTTTTGGTTTTCTTTCTTCCCCGGACAAAGCTACTTCCGCCGAGAACATCAGGCACTTCATTCCGATAATCATCATTTCGAATAAGTTGATTGTTCCGCGGATAAACATTAGTCCCAACAATTTGTAGCGTTTGGTCAGGGGGATATAATCGCGTTCCTGAAAAACAATTTCTTTATCGGGTTTGCGCACCGCGGCGGCAATTTTGTTGCCATGTCGCATCATTACACCTTCAATTAAAGCTTGTCCGCCCGCTATATCCTCGGTATTAGGTCTATCAGACATATTTATTCATCCGTGCTTTCATAAATTTTGTGCAGCCTATTTATAGTATTTGACCGGTAGTGTCAAATTATCATTTTCTAAATTGCTTGTTGCAAGATGGACCTTCAATGATATAATGCCTTCGTTTCCAAAAAGGAGGGCAAGCAATGGACTCGTCCAGTGAATTCATTAAAGAATATCAGGAACGTTTTGAGAAAAAAGTGAAAGAAAATGAAATCGCTCTTTTGGAACATTGGAAAGCGCAACTGGATAAGATCGCCGGGATCAGGCCGGAAAGTATCGCCTCGCTGCAGATACAGATAAAAAAGATGGCGGAGATGATGGCCAACAGGATAAAAATATTAAAGAAGGACTAAAATGGATAGTATTGCGAATTTTTTGTTTGAAGTGGGGATGCTCAACAAAACGCCGCGCAGCGGTTTTCAATTCCTAGGCAGCGGCAGAGAATCGGTGGCGGAACATATTTTGCGCACTATATTTGTCGGCTACAGTCTTTGTAAAATGGACAAATCGCTTGATGAGTTGCGTGTATTGAAAATGTGTTTGTTTCATGATTTGCCGGAAGCCCGCACAGGCGATATGAATTATGTCAATAAAAAATATGTGGAAGTTGATGAGGAAAAAGCTGTGCGGGAACTGACCGAAGGCCTTTTTTTCGGCAGCGATATTAAAGAGATAATCGATGAATTTAACCGGAAAGAAACGAAAGAAGCGTTGATTGCCCTGGATGCGGATCAGATTGCTCTTATCCTACAGCTAAGAGAATACGGTGATTTAGGCAATAAATATGCTGATGAATGGATAGAGTATGCGAGGCGAAGGCTCACCACAAAAGAGGCAAAGAAACTTGCCGGAAAAATTATAAAAACGGATTCTTCTAATTGGTGGTTTAGATAAAAAAGCGACTGGTGGGTGAATGGAAATAGAAAATAGCGGCAATAACACATCATGGGGTAAGCGCTATGATACAACGCAGATTATTACTTTTAGCAATTATCTTAAATATTATTAATTTGATATCTTGCGGTCCGGAGATCGGCCAGGTTCTTATTTCCCGACCCGACGAGTACAGGCGCACATTTGAAGCGAAGGAAAATTTTGTCCTCCAGGCGATTGCCGGTGTTTTCAGGGATAAAAATATGGGCATTAATGTTACCATCAATAAGAAAAAACAAACGGTAGAAACAGATTTTATCGTTCAAGATGATTGGCGTACAAGAAGCAGCGCTTATGTCCGGAAACTCAACTGGAAAGAAAGTGAAGTGTTTCTTTCCGTTATAACGGAGAAGAAAACCGAAAAGGGCTGGGAGATGCGGCGGCTTTTAAACAAAGAGCAATACGATAATTTGTTCGAAATAATAGAGTTAAAGATTTATGAGGAAATGGCCAATATCGAATAATAAATATTTTGTCGTTCATGTAGCGATATTCAGATAAATGCTTTTAGAGCAATCCAAAAAAATTACGGAAAATCAAAAATTACCGCCGGTAATTTCACGTCGCACCAAGTCAATGGTATCGATAATCCTTAATCGTCCGGATACATTAAATAGCCTCAATATAAAAATGATTGATATTATTGCCGACTATTGGAAAAGAGCAATTGCCGATCAAAAATGTAATTTTATCCTTTTTTACGGCAGCGGCAGCAAGGGATTTTGTGCCGGGGGAGATGTCAAGGAACTGACGCAAAACATCAAAAAAAATGCATTCAAGGAAGTGAATTTGTTTTTTACGAAGGAATATGCACTTGATCTGATGATTCACAATTCGCCCAAACCCGTTGTTGTAATTGCCGAGGGAATAACTATGGGCGGAGGCTTAGGAATTGCAGCGGGTGCCGATATCGTTGTCGCCACAGAGAAAACACAAATGGCCATGCCGGAAACAAAAATAGGCTTTTTCCCGGACGTGGGCGCGACGGGCTGGATGTTTGCAAAATGTCCTAAAGGCTATCCGGAATACCTCGGCCTCACGGGTTATGGCCTGTCCGGATTGGAATGTGTTCGCCTGGGATTGGCTACACACTTTATAAACTCTAAAAATATCCCGGAATTAATAGAAACTTTGGAGAAATTTGATGTGGAAGAAAAATTAAATAAAGATATTTTGAAGCAAAAAATCATCGAGAAAATATCAAAATTTATAGATTTTAATATTCCCACCAATAAAGATATGGATGATTGGGTGGCAAAATATTTTGCAGGGAAAGCGGATTTAAAAGATATTTTAATTTCTTTAACTGAATGCAATGAGTCGCAGAATCTATGCGATGGAGTTTTTGCCAGCATTGCCGAGAGATCCCCGACAGCGCTTGTTTTAACTTTAAAATTATTGCGGCATAATGAAGGAAGAGAAATGCCGGGGGTATTTGCCGCCGAACTGAAAGCGGCCGGTTTTTTAACAAGGCATCATGATTACCTTGAAGGTGTAAGAGCGAGACTGCTCGATAGGGATAATAAGCCCCAATGGAGACCCGCTAAAATCGATCAGGTTGATCTGGCAGATTTTAAGTTATAATTACTTTTCTGCTTTACGTTTGCCGAAGAAACCCGTCAAAAAATCCGCATCTTTTGGAGACAGATCGAATTTGAAGACGGCTTTTTCAATGAGAATCGGTAAAGGCTGATTGTCCTTTTCCTCTAAGTTACCGGATATCCACTTAATTGCCTTTTTTATATTTTCTCCTTCCGGCATTATATTCGCCATAATGATGAAAACCTCCTGATAATTAAATATTTCTATATAATGGGCAATTTAACAACGACTTTGTTTATTTTCAGACACTGCCATTATAAGTTCGATTAAAAAATTTATATTTATGCTATATTTGACTTCGGCATTTTGATGACTAAGTTTACATCATCGGACGCAAAGAAGCAAATTTATCTTCCCATTAAGGAAAGAGGAGGAAGTTATGAAAAAATCTTTTGGAGCGAAAGCTCTGCTTTATCCCACGCCCGTTTGGATTATCGGGACATATGATAAAAACGGCAAGCCCAACGCCGCAACTATAGCTTGGGGAGGAATATGCAGTTCCCAGCCTCCCTGTGTGGCAATCTCCTTGAGGAAAGCCACATACACTCATGGCAATATTATGGAGCGTAAGGCTTTTACCGTAAATGTTCCTTCTGCCGCGCAGGTTAAAATTGCCGATTACTGCGGCATGGTATCGGGGAAAAATGTGGATAAATTTTCTATAGCCCGTCTCACGGCGGTGAAGAGCGAAAAAATAGATGCGCCCTATATTCAGGAGTTTCCCATGAATCTGGAATGCAAGCTTATAAGCGCTACGGAAATAGGCATTCATACCCACTTCATTGGTGAGATTATTGACGTTAAAGTTGACGAAAACATGCTGGGAAAGAACGGGTTGCCGGATACTGCCAAAATAAAGCCGGTAATTTTTGGGCCGGAAACATTAACTTATCATAGCGTGGGAGAATATTTAGGGCAGGCATTTTCTGTTGGAAAAGAAATCGGTTAAGATGTTCATAAATATTTTAAACAGCAATTAAAAATGTAAAAAATGAAAGGAGTTGAGTAAATATGGGCAAGTCAATTAAAGGAACAAAAACGGAAAAAAATTTATTGGCTGCATTTGCCGGTGAGTCCCAGGCAAGAAACAGATATACCTACTTTGCCGGTGCGGCGATAAAAGAGGGCTTGGAGCAGATTTCCAGAATCTTTATAGAAACGGCGGAAAATGAAAAAGAGCATGCCAAAGTATTTTTTAAACATCTTGAGGGCGGTAATGTTGAAATCACGGCCGCTTATCCCGCGGGAGTTATCGGAGTTACAAAAAATAATCTGGAAGCCGCCGCCGCCGGAGAAAATATGGAATGGACTATCCTGTATTCCGGATTTGCCAAAATCGCACAGGAAGAAGGCTTCCCCGAAGTAGCGCGATCTTTTGAACAAATATCCAAGGTGGAAAAGTTTCATGAGAGCAGATATAGAAAGCTCATAAAGAACATCGAAAACAATGAAGTATTCAAGAAGAAAACAGCCACTAAATGGCATTGTACTAATTGCGGCTATGTTCATGAAGGGCCAGAAGCGCCCAAAGAATGTCCGGCTTGTAAACATCCGCAGGCTTACTATGAGGTTTTAGCGGAAAATTACTAAATCCAAATAAGAGATTTCGTATGATAGCTCATGCATACTTGGTTTGATGGTACCGAGAATGCATGAGCTATTATTTTTATGAAGTATGCGATCTGTCCGTCAATTTAAATTCCTCTACTTTAAAATAAATGCTTTGTTCTCCTTGACAGCTAAGTGAAAATACCCTAGATTGACGCAGTTTTTTTAAGGAGTTCATTTTTTATGACGTCCAAAAAGCAACGCCGGGCAGAAGAAGCAAGGGGAAGGAAAAAAAAGAAATCGACGAGGATTCTTTATTTTTCTATTACCCTCAGCGGAATAGTTGCTTTATTGATTTTTTTCTTCGTGATTTTATTTAACGCCATGTTTCCACCAGTGGATATGGATTCCCTGAAAAAGAAAGAAAAAGAAATAGCTGTAATATATTTTTCCGATCCGCAAGAGAGGTTTTTAATGCCGGAAAAGCGTTATGTGATTAAAGAAGAGGATTCCGCACTGCAGGCAAAAGAAATTGTCAAGGCTCTGCTGGAAGGTTCGAAAGAAGGGCTAGTCAATACATTCCCTTCCGGTGTTACCGTAAGAGACGTAAGCATGGATGAGGAGGGCACTGCTTTTGTTAACTTCAACAAAAATCTTACTAAACTGCACCCGGGCGGCTCTACAGCGGAAATGGCGTCAATTTATTCCTTAACCAATTCGATAACTGAAAATGTCCCCGAAGTAAAAAAAGTCAAGATATTTATGGAAGGTAAGGAACTGCCTTCTATTAAAGGTCACATTTCCACTAAGAATGCTTTTCGTCCTGATCCGGAACTCCTAGTTCCGGCGAAAGAGGAGAGAAGATGATTTTCTTATGGCGGTAAAATCCAAAATATCACGAACACGTAATATCGGTATAGTTGCTCACATTGACGCGGGAAAAACAACTGTAACCGAAAGGATTCTTTTTTACACGGGTAAATCCTATAAAATGGGAGAAGTCCACGACGGCGAAGCAGTTATGGATTGGATGCCTCAGGAACAGGAAAGAGGCATAACCATTACTTCGGCGGTCACGACCTGTGCCTGGAAAAATCACGAAATTCATATCATTGACACACCCGGGCATGTGGATTTCACTATAGAAGTGGAACGTTCTTTGCGTGTGCTCGATGGCGCTCTAGTTGTGTTTTGCGCGGTGGGCTGCGTTGAGCCCCAATCGGAGACTGTCTGGCATCAAGCGGATAAGTATGGCGTTCCCAAAATAGCTTTTATTAATAAAATGGACCGGGTAGGTGCGGATTTTTTTGAAGCTGTCAGAATGATGCGCGAGCGTTTTACTTCCCTTCCTGTTCCCATCCAGATTCCTGTGGGCAGCGAAGACAATTTTCGCGGAGCAATCGATTTACTCAATGAAAAATTCCTTACCTGGGATGATGCCAGCCAGGGAATGGAATTAACAGTTCAGGAAATACCGGAAGAATTTATATTCCCATCCCGGCACGCACGGGAAAAAATGATAGAAACGCTCGCCGAGTTTGATGATGATCTTGCCGAAAAATACCTGGCTGGTGAGAAAATTGAAGCAGCTCAAATCGATAAAGCCTTAAGAAAGGCGACAATTTCCCTGAAAATAGTGCCCGTTCTTTGCGGCGCGGCTCTGCGCAATAAAGGAATCCAGCCGATACTGGACGCGGTCATCAATTATTTACCGTCACCGGAGGATATTCCTCCGGTCAAAGGTATTAATCCTGTTAGCAAAAAGGAAGAAGTGAGGTATAGTTCCGACAAAGAGCCGCTGGCGGCTTTAGCTTTCAAAATCATGCTTGATGAAGGCCGGAAACTTGCCTATTTGCGTATTTATTCCGGTCAGATCAAAGCTAACGATGAAATTTATAATGCGGTAAAAAAGAAGAAGGAAAAAGTCGCCCGTCTTTTGCGCATGCACGCCAATAAAAGGGAGAGAATCGATAAGGCGGGAGCGGGAGAAATAGTTGCCGTGCTGGGGCTGAAAGAAACGACAACCGGCGATACGCTTTGCGATGAAAAACATCCGATTATACTGGAGCAGATAGAATTTTATGAGCCGGTTATCAGCCAGGCCATTGAAGCCAAAACTCCGGCAGACCAGGAAAAGCTGGCGGCCGCACTGGCTAAATTAAGTGAGGAAGATCCGACCTTGAGGGTGAAATATGAAGAGGAAACCATGCAGACGGTAATTTCCGGCATGGGGGAGTTGCATCTGGAAATTATAGTTGATCGTTTGCGCCGGGAATTCAACGCGCGTGTAAATGTCGGCAGACCCCGAGTTGTTTACCGGGAAACCATCCAAAAGCAAGTGGAAGTGGAGGGCGTATTCGAAAAGGAACTGGGCGAAAAGAAGCATTTCGGTGATGTTCGCCTTTCTTTAACGCCGCGCAAACGTGGTTTGGGAAATGAAATAATCATCATGGTTGATGAAAGCATAATTCCAATAGAGTATCATGAAGCCATTATCGAAGGCATACAAGAAGCCATGATGAGCGGATATCTCAACAGCTATCCGGTAACGGATATAGGAGTTGCCGTAAGTGGCGGTTCTTTCCGGGAAGGCGAATCATCGGTGCAGGGCTACAAGATTGCGGCGACGACGGCTTTCCGGGATGGATGCGGCATGGCCGATCCGGTTTTGCTCGAACCCATAATGTTGGTGGATATTATCACGCCGGGTGAATTTATGGGCGATGTCATCGGAGATATTAACGCCCGCAAGGGTGAGATTCAGTCGGTCAATCCCAAAGGGACGATAAGTGAAATAAAAGCGAAAGTTCCGCTGAAAGCCATGTTCGGTTATTCCACCGATCTAAGATCGGCCACACAGGGACGAGCGGTATTCTCCATGATTTTTTCTGAATACGGAAAAGCTTAATTCAACTTCCGTAAGCGACATCCCGGTTATTACTAATAAAATAGCGCAGGAAGCATTAGAAACAATGCTTCCTGCGCTGGAAATAACTCTAAGGTGGAATATTCGATTTTTTATCTGTAGCCGTAGCCCAGAATTCCCAGAACTCCACTGACGATCAGATAAATAGCGACAACATAATTCAACATCTTGGGTACGACTAGGATTACGATACCGGCGATAAGCGCCAACAACGGAGCAATACTAAAATTTAGAGTCATAATTTCATCCTTTCTTCATAAAAAAGATTAGAAAACTTCTCCGAACTACGATTCCGCAGTTCCAACCATTACTATGCACGTTGTCTCTTTAATAAAAACTTGATGAATCAAGTCACAATGAACATATAAAAACTATGCTTCCGTGTCAAGGCAATAAGATAAATTATTTTTGACCCTGATAGTTGCTCAATATTAAGCTGTTGAGAGACCAATCTCAGACTTTTAAAAAGGTCTTGATAGAGACGGATAGGTGTTTTATACTCTTTGAAGATATTTTTTACCAGGAAGGATGGTTAAAAATTGTCCGCCATCAGCAAGGATAGTTTATGAATAGAGCTTTGATTATTATCGATATGCAAAAGGATTTTGTGTATCCGGATAGAGTAGCTACGATAAAAAACAGCTATAGGATCATACAAAATGTTAAAGAAGTTCTGGAACATTTCAGAAAAAGGAACGAAACAGTAATTCACGTTATAAGGGAATACAGAAAAGACGGTTCGGATATAGAAAAATTTCGGCTAAGCGAATTTATAAAAAATCCCTATTGCGTGAGGGACACTGACGGTGCGGAAATAGTCAATGAATTAAAGCCGGTAAAAAATGAAATTGTATTAATTAAAAATCGTTTCAGCGCGTTTATGCAAACTGAACTGGATATGATTCTGAAGAGAAAAAAGATAACCGACTTGATAATTGTCGGGCACCAATATCCTAATTGTATCCGAGCAACGGCTTTTGACGCTGTTTGTCTGGATTATAATGTCTCGATAGTATATGAATGTACGTCGGCAGTTTCCCCAGAAGTAGCTGATTCCAATATAGCAGATATGAAAAATATCGGGGTTGTATTTAAAAACTTAAAAGAACTAATTGCCGCCTAACTGGCTGGCACACAGCAATGTGGAATTTATTATCAGGAGGTCGGTTATGAACGAAGATGAACAAAATTATTTACTGGAAAATATGGCCGGTATTCTTATCCGTAGTTTCTTTTTTTCAGTGGCGCTATTGCTGGTATCGATGATTTTTTATGCTCTGGCAGGCAATTGGAGTTATTACCTGAGTTCCAACTGGTATAAGATCGAATTGAGCAAGCATGAATATGATTTGATTTTCTATTGCGGTTTGGCTTTTGTTAAAATCTGCGCTATCATCTTCTTCTTGCTTCCCTATATCGCGATAAAGCTGGTCGTGCGGAAAAACAAAAAGAGTATTTAACGTTGGAATGAACAGTGTACCGGAAAGGATATGAAGATGAATAAATCGGAGTTGGCTTCTGAATATTTGAAAAAGGGATACAATTGTGCTCAAGCGGTTATTAAAGCCTATGCCGGTGATGTGGGAATGAATGAAGAAGACGCGGTAAAAATGGCATCCGCGCTGGGCGGCGGTATCGGCAGAACCGGGCACACCTGCGGCGCCGTATCCGGCGCGGCGTTAGTGATTGGCATGAAGTTCGGAAGCGCAGACAATACAGTCAAGCATTCCAGAAATAAAGCATATCAGAAAGCAAAAGATTTATTGGAGAAGTTCACTGCTCTAAATAAAAGTGTTTTGTGTAAAGACCTTCTTGGATATGATATTAGTAGCAATGAGGGACTGAAACAGGCTAGAGAATCCGGAGTAATGGTCCAAAAGTGCCCAGGGTTTGTTTCATCAGCGGCGAAGATATTGGAGAGTATTATTAATGAGACTCCAGTTTCAGAAACGGAGTGAGCTGAAACTGATTAGTCGAATTAATGAAACTCAAATTCCTATAACGTAGTGTATATTGGAATTTGTTAGTTGAATTAATGACACTCGCTGAAAACGAACTCCGTGAAGTTTGAAGTGTAAGTGGAATCAATGAAACTCAGTTATTACAAGCAAAGCGCAGCAATATCTGTTAGCTGAATTAATCCCGCCATAGACGGAGGATGAGGATATCGTAGATGTTCGTGATTATCCCGAAATAGTTGAAATGCTGTGGCACCGCCGGAAAACCAGGCAGTTGAAGTAGAAAACAAATCAAAATAGGAGGCAACAGCCAATGAAAAAGTCATTAGAAACTATGGTAGCGATAATTGCGCTAGTTCTCTTGATAGTAATTCTTATTTGTTGCAGCAGGCCATATACAGTAGAACATGCTGCACCAGTGGAAAC
>JBEKMF010000024.1:0-21188 GCA_050008655.1 Smithellaceae bacterium | reverse complement strand
GCTTCCACGGCAATTCGGGCGGACACTTGCGGCGGTAAAACGCTATGACGGTATTCCTGCTTCTGGCGATCAAATATTTCCCAACTGGGAAGAGAGACAACCCTGACCTTGATGTTTTCTTCTGCAAGTTTGCGCGCGGCTTCCAGCGTTATGGCCACTTCCGAGCCGGTGGCTATCAAAATCAAGTCCGGGTTGGATGCTGATTCCCATAAGATATAGCCGCCGTGTCTTGTGCCTGCGGCTGGCGCACAAACACTGCGATCCAACACCGGTAAATTCTGGCGGCTGAAGACGAGGGTGGTCGGCCCGGATGTATTCTCCAGTGTTAATCGCCATGCTTCTAAGGTTTCGTTGGCATCCGCCGGACGGATAAGAGTCATGTTGGGTACCTGACGGATATTCATGATATGCTCTATCGGTTGATGAGTGGGGCCATCTTCTCCCACACCGATACTGTCGTGGGTGAAAATAAAAATTGTCCGCAAACCCATCAGGGCAGCCAGACGCATGGGCGGGCGCATGTAATCGGCAAAAGTTAAAAATGTTGCCGTGTAGGGAATAAACCCTCCATGCAGAGCCAGGCCTACGGTAATCGATCCCATAGCATGTTCCCTGACACCGAAGTGGATGTTACGTCCCTCATAACTCCAGGGACCACCCACCGTTCCCTGCAAACCGGCAGATGATGTGGCCGGAGACTGAAAATCGCCCAGGCCCTCGAGCCATGTAAATGTAGAAGGGTTAAGATCAGCCGAACCACCAGCCAGTTCCGGAATTTTGGCGGCAATCGCCTGCATCACAATTTCTGACGCTTTGCGTGTAGCCACGTCTTTGGAGCCGTTGGGGAATTCCGCAAGTGCAGCTTCCCATCCGGTAGGCAATGTACCACTGATTGCCCGGGAGAATTCGAGAGCGAGAGCCGGGGCTTTTTGCTGACAGACAAGCAAAGTTTCCTGCCATTGTTTTTCGCTTTTTTTACCGCGGGACAAAGCTTTGCGAAAAAATTTCTGCGCGTCTTCCGGCACATAAAATAAAGGTTCTTGTGGCCAGCCCAACGCGGCCTTCGTTCCTTTGAGTTCCTCCGGCCCCAGCGGCGAACCGTGCGCTTCGCTGCTTCCTTCTTTGGAGGGCGCGCCAAAACCGATTTTTGATTGAACACAAATGAGCGATGGTCTGTCTGTGTCCTTTTTAGCTTTTTTAATTGCCCGGTCAATGGCGGCAACGTCATTTCCGTCTTTGACCTTTTGCACCTGCCAGCCGTAAGACTTAAAGCGCATTTCGACATTTTCGGTGAACGTAAGCGCAGTGGAGCCGGCGAGAGACACACTGTTGTCATCATAAAGGACGATTAACTTTTCCAGGCGTAAATGTCCGGCCAGCGCGCAGGCCTCATTGACCACTCCTTCCATCATGTCGCCGTCTCCGACCATAACATAGGTATAATGATCCACTAACTTTATGCCGTCACGGTTAAAACGGGCGGCTAAATGTGCTTCAGCTATGGCCATACCGACGGCGTTGGCTAAGCCCTGCCCTAAGGGGCCGGTGGTGACTTCCACGCCGGGAGTGTGTTTATATTCGGGATGGCCGGGAGTGCGACTGCCCCATTGCCGGAAATTCTTGATGTCGTCGAGAGTTAGATCATAACCGGTGAGATGAAGCAGTGCGTATAAAAGCATTGAGGCGTGACCGGCGGAAAGAACAAAGCGGTCGCGGTCCGGCCAATGCGGATTTTTCGGATTATGTTTTAAATGTTTTGTCCAGAGGGTGAAAGCGGCGGCGGCAGCCCCCAGAGGCATACCCGGATGGCCTGATTTTGCTTTTTCAATCGCATCAGCCGCTAAGAAGCGGATGGTATTAATGCATTTTTTTTCTAACTCGTTTTTGTCGGGCATAAAATCTCCTCGTGTAATGTATTTCAAACCAGTACATCATCAATCCAGTTCAGATATTCTTTGCTACCCTTAATAATCGGCACGGCGATAATTTCCGGTGTCTCATAGGGATGCAATTTTTTAATTGCTTTTTCCACCTTATCATAGAAATCTTCACTTGTTTTGATCAGGCAGAGCCATTCAGAAGCAGTTTCCACTTTACCCTTCCAGCGATAAATGCTGGCAATCGGGCCGGTAATCTGCACGCAGGCGGCCAGCTTTTCCGCTACCAGATGTTGGGCGATAGTTTGGGCTTGCTCTTTTGTTTCCGTGGTCGTCGTTATTTGAATGTAAGATTTCACGGTTTTCCTTTCACGGCTTCATACATCATAATAGCAGCAGCCTGCGGCAAACTCAAGGAATCCGCTTCACTGCTGCCGGGGATGCACCAGCGTTCATCTACCGCCGCCAATAAATTTTCCGGCAGCCCATGACTTTCATTGCCTAAAAGCAAAGCGATTTTTTCTCCCACTGCATGAGGCAAACTTCCCTCGCGCACATGAGAGCCGACAAGCCGGTGATTCTTTTTAATTCCCGGCATTATCTTCAGTAAATCAACATCAGTGATAATAGCCAAATGAAAAAGACTGCCCATCGACGCCCTTACTGCTTTTGGATTAGTGTAATCAGCCGAGTTAGAGCTTAAAATAATACTTCTAAATCCAAACCAATGTGCGCTCCGCATCAACGCGCCCAGGTTGCGGGGGTTGTTAATTTCATGCAGGATTAAAACGCTACCGGGAGTTTCGGCAAGCCATGCGTCAAAAGAATATCCCTGCTTTATGGAAACAACGGCCATTATACCTTCCGGTTCCCTGTCCTGGCCGAGTTTTTGCCACTGGGAACGGCTGAGTTGATAGACAGGAATATCATGCCTGGCGCGTGGTAGCAGCTTTTCCCAGTTTTTATTCTTTTCCGGCAACACTAAAATAGCTTTAGTTTGCCAGTCGCTCGCGAAAAGCTCTTCGATCACTTTTATGCCTTCCGCTAAAAATATTCCTTCCTCTTGACGCACTTTAGCGTCGGTGAGCCTGGCCCATCTTTTCAATAGGGCTTGTGATATGTCTAAAAAATCAATTCCCATTGAGCCGTGACTATTCTTCCTTGACGATAGTTTGCTCTTGCTTATCTGGCCACATAAGCGATGCAATAATAGATAAAGCAAGTACGATGGCTATTATAACTAAAGAAACACTCACATGTATCTGATAGAAATCACTGATCAGCATTTTAATTCCCACAAACCCCAGAATCACCGCCAAACCATGTTGCAGATAATGGAACAATTTCATCAAACCGGAAATGGCAAAAAAAAGCGAGCGCAATCCCAAAACGGCAAAGACGTTGGAAGTATAAACGATGAAAGGATCCGTTGTCACAGCTAAAACTGCGGGAATGGAATCAACGGCAAAAAAAACATCTGTTGTACCCAAAACCAAAATTACAATTAAAAGAAGTGTGGCCAGACGTTTACCATCTTTAACAGTGAAAAACTTACCGCCGGAATACTATGGGAAATAGGCACAAAAGTACGCAATAATTTGATCATGATATTTTTTTCGGGATGAACTTCATGTTCCTTGCCCCGGGCAATCTGAATGGCAGTGAAAATCAGGAAAGCTCCAAAAACATATATAATCCAGTGAAATTTATTGATCAGCGCAATACCGGCAAAAATAAAAATACCGCGCATAATCAAGGCAATAATTATCCCCCAAATTAAAGATTTTTGTTCATATTCGGCCGGAACGGAGAAATAGCGAAAGATAAGTAAAAAGACGAAAAGATTATCAACGCTGAGGGAGTATTCAACCAGATAGCCGGTGAAGAATTCCAGAGCCTTAAGATGGCCATAAAAAGAATAAACACCCGCGCAGAAAAGCAAAGCCAACACTATCCAAAAGGATGTCCAGTACAGTGATTCCTTAATTTTTACCGCATGTGCTCTATGGCTGAAAACAGCGAGATCCAGTGTCAGCATAACCAAGATGAAAACAGCAAAGAAGGTCCACCACAAAGTCATGTCGTAATATCCTTTAAGTTCAGATCTTCTGGAGCAAAATCCGGGCGGCATTGTGAATTATGTCCCATGCGCCGCTGAAAAACGGAGAGTAAGCTAAATCCAAATAGGCGATTTCATCAAGATTCATTTCCGCCCAAAGTGCTACGGACAAAGAATTAATCCGGCTGACTGCGCCCGCAAATCCCACGGCCTGCGCGCCCAGTAATTTTCCCGATGACTTATCGGCAATAAGTTTCAGGCCGATTTTCTTTTCGCCGAGTGATCCGACAATGGCATTTCCCCAAACCAAAGCGCTGACAGGAGTATAATTGGCAAGTACCGCTTCCTTCTCGTCAATGCCGGTTGCCGCCGCTTCCAGACTAAAAAGCCGAAAAGACTGCGCTCCGACAATTCCCGCGAATTTAAACGGTTTGCCGCCGATATTGCGGCCGGCCACACGTCCTTGCTTGTTGGCGATGTCACCCAAGGGAATGTTTACCCAGCGGCGGCTCACCCGATGCCATGATTCACAGCAATCACCCGCGGCGTAAACATTTTCTTGTGAAGTTTGCTGAAAATGGTTTACCGCGACAGCGCCCGTTTTGCCGATTGTAAGCTCCAACTCCTGCGCCAGACGGATATCCGGTTTTATACCGATAGCCAGTAAAACCATATCCGCATCCCATTTGCCTTGATTGGTAACAACACAAAGCGGTCCCTCGGTTCCCGTTTCGATAGCCGCCGTTTCCGCGTTGGGCACAAACTCGACACCATTATTTTTCAGCTCTTCCAGCATGAACGAGGAGAGCCCGGCATCCCAGCGATTGACCGGCAGGGACCCCCTGTGAATTACTACCGTTTTGAGACCGGCTTCGTGCAGGCTCTCGCTCATTTCCATGGCAATGAAACCGGCGCCGATAATGACCGCTTTGCGGCATTTATTTTTGCGCAGGTATGTTTTGATCCGAGTGGCATCTTCCAGATTTTTTAAAGTAAAAACTCCGGGTTTATCAACACCGGGAATATCGGGAATCAACGATTTGGCGCCCGTTGCTAAAGCTAAAATGTCAAAAGGTAATTTCCGGCCGTCTTTGAGGATAACTAATTTCTGTTTATTGATGATATTTACCACTGGGGTATTTAATTGAACGTCGATACCCGTTTCGCGAAACCGCTCCGGCGTCCGCGCGATTAAGTTATTTTCGTCTTTTATTACATTATCGATGTAATAGGGTGTGGGGCAGGAGGCGTAAGAAACAAACTTTCCGCCTTCCAGGATAGTTATATTTAATGAAGGATCATTGCGCTTAGCCTCGGCGGCGGTTGATGCTCCGCCTGCGCCGCCGCCGACAATGACCAGATTCTTTCCCATAAAACCTCCTGCGTTATTGTGAAACTCCAATTCTAATGAAACTCAGATATTACAAACGCAGTGTAGTAATATCTGTAAGTTGAATTATCCCACGTGCGAAGCTAAGTGGGACTATATTATAATGAGACCCAAGCTTTAGAAACATAGTGCATAACCTAAAGGTCACATCACCGCTGAGGCTTGCAGATCGAATTATCCAGCAAAGCGGAGGGTATAACGCTCCGCAGCTTGCTGGGGGTGTTATACCCGTGATTCACGTGAAGCTGAAGCTTTCTTCCGCCAGAACAAAACAGCGATACCTGCCATCATCATCAATATACACAGGACCTGTCCCATGCTCAGCGGGCCTAAAACAAAACCAAGCTGAGAGTCGGGTTCACGGAAGAATTCGATAATAAAGCGCACAAAACCGTAGCCACAAATGTAAATTCCGATTAAGAATCCGTCAAACATTTTCTTTTTTCTAATCAGCCATAGCAAGATGAACAAAACAATTCCTTCGAAGATTGCTTCGTAAAGTTGAGAGGGATGACGTAAGCTATGCGTCGGGTCAAGCGGGAAATACATTCCCCACGGCATAGTGGTTACGCGACCGAAGAGTTCACCGTTGATAAAATTGCCGATCCGGCCAAAGGTGTAGCCCAGAGGAATAGCCGGGCAAAGGAGATCAGCAAAGTGCCAAAATTTGATCTTGCGTTTGCGGCAAAATAATATGGTCATGACAATAACGCCGATAAGGCCGCCATGATAAGACATGCCGCTAATGCCGATAAATCTGATACCGTTGGAAAAATCAAAAGGCAAAATTATTTCGAGCGGATGCTGAAAGTAATAACCGAAATTGTAAAATAAGGCATAACCGAGCCGGGCGCCGATGAGCAATCCAATCATTGCCCAAATCAGATAGTCTTGAATATTTTCGGTTGTATATTTATAGTTTTCATTTTTTTTCCGATAGATAGTAAGAAAATAAACGATAACGAAAGCCACAATGTACATCAAACTGTAATAGCGCAGTTGAAAAGAGCCGACACTAAAAATAGCCGGGTTTATATGCGCAGGAATTTGTTGCCAGGCATTGATTAAAGATTCCATAATTTAATTTCCTTATTTGAAATTTTAGTATGCTTCACCTTTTATGCTTTCTACATAAAGCTCCGCGCTGAACGCCGCGTTGGCGCCATCACCGGCGGCTGTTATTACTTGCCGGAACTGTTTGGCCCGGCAGTCTCCGGCGGCAAAAATTCCGGCAGAAGAAGTTTGCATCTTTTCGTCGGTGATGATGTATCCGGTTGCATCTAATTCCAATATCCCCTGGAAAATTCCGGTGTGGGGGAGTCGGCCGACAAAAATGAAGACGCCATCGGCGGCAATTTCGCTTGTTTTTCCGGAATGGACATCGGCTATTTTAATACCGGTGACAAAATCCCGGCCGGTAACTTCTGTCAGAGTTGCATTCCAGACAACTTCAATTTTCTTTTCGGCAAATGCTCTTTTTTGTAAAATTTCTGCGGCGCGCAGCCTATCGCGGCGATGGACTACGATAACTTTTTTGGCGAAATGAGTTAAAAAGAGAGCTTCCTGAATTGCCGCATCGCCGCCGCCCACAACCACCACATCCTTATTGCGATAAAATGGCCCGTCGCAGGTAGCGCAATAGGAAATTCCTTTTCCGGCGAGTTCCTGCTCGCCGGGGACTTCCAGGTTGCGCCATCTCGCTCCGGTCGCGGCAATTATGCTTAAAGTCTGGAAGGATTTATCTCCCAGAGTGACATCCCAGATAACAGGGACAGATTCACTTTTTTTGATTGCGGATACATCTTTGGTCATTATTTCCAGACCGAATTTAAGAGCCTGATTTTTGAATAACTGCACCAGGTCAAAGCCATTGATGCCGTCAGGAATACCCGGGTAATTTTCAATTAAATCGGTAATGGTTATTTGGCTTACCGTTGCCGCGCCTTCCACCAGCAGCGTTTTGAGCCCGGCGCGAGCGGTGTAAATGCCCGCGGTATAGCCTGCCGGCCCGCCGCCGATAATAACCGTATCATAATCGTATTGGGGTAATTTTGCTTTGCTCACAGAAAATATCTCCCTGGACATTTTGTCCCCACTTTAATCAGGAAGAGAGGATTTTGTAAAGTCCAAATTAGGAGCTTTAAAAATTGTAAATATTCTTAAAATGAACTACAATCTTATAAGGAAACAACTGCTAGCCTGGCAAATATAGAGATACTGTCATTGATATAGGATTATTCAAATTGGCGAACATAAATCTAATGAACAAGCCGATTCATATTAGAAATGGTTATGTAATATGATGACAACAAGTGCAGAGCAACCTACAATTCATATGCTTTGTGGCTTAATTTGTTCGGGCAAGACCACTCTTGCGCGAAAGTTGGAGAAGGATTTTAATGCTGTCGCTTTCAGTCCTGACGAATGGATGGCACAGCTTTTTGGATCCGAGCACACTGACCAATATGGCTTTAAATACGCTCCTAAAGTTCATGCACTTGTATGTAAAATATATGAGCGATTGTTGCAATTAAATGTAGATGTTATTCTCGATAGTGGCTTTTGGAGTAAATTTGAGCGCGACCAAGTAAGAAGAAAAGCTGTCGAACTAGGAGTGAAACATAAACTGTATTTTCTTGATTGTTCAAAAGACATTTGTATGCAGAGACTTCGCGAGCGGAATACGCAACGTAGACCGGATGCAATAGTTATCCCTGAAAATAAGTTTTTACAATCGTTAAATCTCTTTCAGCCACCAGGGGCAGACGAGGAATTTGAACATATTGAAACGGGGTAATTCATGGGAATATCACACAGGGGGATTGCTTATATTATGCAGGACAACTTCAAACTAGGCT
This sequence comes from Smithellaceae bacterium, assembly GCA_050008655.1. Taxonomy (GTDB): domain Bacteria; phylum Desulfobacterota; class Syntrophia; order Syntrophales; family Smithellaceae; genus UBA4810. The sequence goes on along the minus strand of JBEKMF010000024.1, from coordinate 13,004 downwards.
GCCGTGATGCGCAAAAAGAATGTGCATTGGGAAACTTCGAATTGTTGGAATTTACTAAAGGCAAGGTCTGTCCTTGATTTAGTGAGGAGACGCTAAAACTAATCAAAAGTACGAATCCCTCACTCCAATTCCAAATCAGAACCTGTTGACTCAAAGGTGTTTTAAGCAAGCACTTCTTCCTGTACTCCGCAAATCGTCAATCACGACAAAAATACAGGACTCCAACCCATAAATAAACACAAGTGTTCTATAAAAATTTAATAATTTTATGTCTAATTATATTGATTTGATGTAATGTAAAATCGTAATGGTATTGTGCAAGTCATTTCCATTATTAACTAAGATTTTGCTTTTCAAAATAGATAATCTTTGGGGGCAAATATGAAGCAGGGTATTGTTGTAAAAGGTAAAACAGTGATCATCATGATCGTTTTTATCTCTATGCTCGGTTTGATAATGGCTTGCGCTAGCCCGCCTATAAAAGAAAAAGAATGGTCATGGTATAAACCTAATTTTACCCAGGAGGGGTTTGCCAAAGATAAGTATGATTGTATGCAACAAGCGCAGCAAACGAGGTCTTTTGGAGTGGGGGGGGTCTGCAACGGTGTTTTTTGCCAGCCTGGCGTAGCCGGAAGCAGAGTAGAGACGAATGTTGATCTATTCAATGCATGTATGGAAGCACGTGGTTGGAGTCTTGTCGAACAAAAGCAATATGCTGCATCCCCAACTCCAAGTCAAATCGGAGCGAAGGATTGGATTAATAAAGCAATAGCATTATGGGATGGGGGAAAATGCTCAGATCCGGAAAAGGCTATCGAATATTTGAACAACGCTATTAAACTACAACCGGATTTTGCCGAAGCCTACTACAGCCGGGGGCGTGCTTACCATGACCTTGGACAATATCAACGCGCCATCGAGGATTATACTAAGGCCATTAGCCTGAAACCGGATTTTGCCTTCGCCTACAGTAGCCGTGGTTCTGCTTATTTAAATAAGGGCAACAACAATATTGCTTGCACTGATGTGCGAAAAGCATGTGAATTGGGAGAATGCAAATTGTTAGAATGGGCTAAAGGTAAGGGACTCTGCCGTTGATTGCAGTATATACTTGAGGAGATAAAAAATCAGGCAGTGCTAATTAAAAGCGATACGATATGAAAATTAATCAAGCGAATATGTCCCAAGGACCATTATATCGTTTTTTTGAGAAAGATGATCATGCGAATGATTTCATAAATGGCGAAATTCGTCTTGGCTGGTTAAAGAAATATCATCCTATGGAGGGTGACGTTAGAGAAGACTCTACAGAAAGTACTTCCCAACATATTTATAACGATCCGGAGCAATTGACAATCATACTTGATAAAACCACGAGAAAGAAAAAAGGCTGTATCCGGAAGCCCGGAATTACAAATATTTCTTCAAATAGTTTAAATGAATTTTACATTCTCTGTACTAGTGAAGTGGCTGATGGGAAAAATATAGCCGAATTAAGAGAGAGATTTAAACACAAGGATGAGCCTTTACCTAGATATGCAATTATTCATGATATAAAAATGTTTACCGAGATGACAGCTCAAGCGCTTGAGCTGTCAGAATATTCGCAATACATCATGGGATTGAAATGGTTTAAGGTGGAATATTCCAAAGGGCAAGAGAAGACCACACTTCAACCACCTGTGTACTTAGAAGTTTATCAAAAACCGGCTTCCAATGGAGAAAAAGATTTTACATGTGAACATGAATGGCGTTTAGCAGCATGTATAAAACACAAAATTTTAATAAAAAGCTTTAATAATGGTAATAATGTTATGTTTGTAAACGGGGAAGAACGTTTAAGACGAATTGCTAAACATGTATACATGGATGTTAAAGACCTAACACCTGAAATATTACAATCGTATGGGGAAGATGGTCCAGAAGAAGCACCTTTATGGATTGAGACAATAGCTGTGAATCATGCTGACGGCCTTAAAAAATGTGCAAAATTATTCCCGGACGTGAGATAATTTGACAAAAAACAATCGGATATTGACATATTAATCACTTTCGCCTATCTGAACACTAGATTACAAAATGCTGATGGTCGAAAAAGACATAAAGGATGATTTATGAGTTTTTCCGAAACAAAAACAGAATTATTTCAAGCTGATGCAAAGACAAAACTTCTCGTTTACGAATGGTTGCCGGACCATGAGGTCAAGGCTGTGATGATCGGCATCCATGGTGGTATGGCTCATGGCGGTGATTGGGTTACGCCGGCCTTGTATTTCAAAGAGAAGGGTGTTGCCACCTATGCTCCGGATCTGCGCTGGCATGGAACCTATCCGAAATACAATAAGAAGGGGAAGGTTTTTTTCCATATCAATTCTTACGACGAATATGTCGCTGATATACACAAATTCTATTCCTGGGTGAAAGAGCGCCATCCAAAAGCCCCGATCTTTATCATTGGCCATTCCAATGGTGCACTCATCGCCCTGAAGTACGCCCTGACCCTGGCGAAAAAGACCGATATCAAGGGATTCATCGTTTCTTCTCCCTGGCTGGAAAACAGGGTCAAGATTCCAGGCGTTATGAAAAAGATCGCCAGGTTAATAGCGGTGATCCATCCAACCTTCGCCGTCAAACCCTCGGCCCTTACGGATGTGCTAACCCATGACGAGAAGATTACCGCCCGTCACCATTATGATGAGGCGATTGGCTTGCGGGGGACAACGGCTTCGGCAAAACTGGGCGTGGAAAGCGGAAAGACCCAGGCGTGGGTGATTGCCAACATGAAGACGTGGGAACGTTTCCCGGTGTTTGCCGTCCTGGCCGGCGAAGATCAACTTGCCGACCCCGAAGGCAGCAAAAAAGCTTTGTATTCGATTCCATTAAAGCTCCTGACATTAATCGTCCATGAAAAGAACTATCATGAGAACTTCAACGAAGTGAACAGAGAAGAGACCTTCGGGGCGATCTGGAAATGGATGCAGAAAATTCTGGGTTAATGACATCATGGCGAAGCCAAGACGATGATTAAAAAACTTGTCCATCCTGCAGGCCTGTACCCGAAGCATATCGAATGCCGCGCCAAGGAAATAATGGGGGACGGTTGTAATAGCTCACTAATTCGGCAACTTTTTGATAAGTCCCATAAAGATAGTTCTGATCAAAGTTATTTTAAGGAGAGAATTTGATGAAAAGAGCCGCAAACTTTATTTTGAAACTTATTTTAAAAACAATAATCATTAGCACCATTTTGCTTGCGCTATATTATATAAGTAAGGATGAGAGTAATGTCTTTTTTATACAGCTTGCTGCCGGAATAACAGTTGGAACAATCCTTCTTTTAATATTTATTTTCATTTTCCCTCTATTTACAAAAAAAGTTAACACGAAAGAATATCTGAAAAGTATAATTCTGGGCATTATTGCTTCATTTGCTTTTTTTATTTCCCAAACAATTTACCAGTACTTTGAAAAATTAGGGAAATTTTATATGATCATCTCAATTCTTGCCGTAACAATAATTACTTTTATAATTATAGAAATAATGCCTTTAGCTTTTAAGTCAGAAAGAAAAGAAGTTGAATTTAGAACCTCAATTCTCGGTAGTGTCGCTTCCGGTCTTATTTTTGGTATTGTTTTGAATCTCACATTTGTAGCAATTGATTACTTTAAAATTGCGGTTAAATAACTGAGTAATGGCAACGGTCAAAGGAAGCGCAGATAAATAGCACAGAGGTGCTAGCTCAGCAATCCGGTAACTTTTTGGAGCTCATCAAAAGGTGTTTCATAATTCAATCCGCCGGTGATCATGTGATCTGAAAATATAATTCTTGCTTAGAATTGGCCACAGGCGGGAAATTTACAAGAAATCAGGAGTATGAACCAGCTTTCTTGCGCTGTTTGTATTTTCTATCCTCACACTTGCTTTTTTCCTCCAATCTTGCTATCGAATTGCCTGCAAATCGGCTTGTTTTAAAATACATTAGCCGGAGATAATATTTTTATTCTGAAAACATCTGAGAGTAGAAATTTATTTATTTTCAGCCTGGATTATTTACGAAGAGCAAGTTGGACATGAATATTCCTTTCTTAATTTTTATTTTGAGTCTCGCCATAACAGTCATTGTCAGCTTTACCTATGTGATGTGGCTTCGGCGCCGGGATGAACAAAAATTAATCAGTATCATCCACAGCTCTCCTATTCCGACATTCGTGATCTCCAAAGAGCATAAAGTCATGTACTGGAACAGGGCTCTGCAGGCACTAAGCGTGATAAGACCCCGCGAGATTGTCGGTACCAATCAGCATTGGAAAATATTTTATAAAGCAGAACGTCCCTGCCTGGCGGATCTGATTTTGGATAATAAGGTTGAGCAAATCGCCGATTTTTATTCAGGTCACTGGGCGAAATCAAACCTACTGGAGGAAGCGTATAAAGTTACGGAATTTTTTCCCGAACTGGGCGATAAGGGAAAATGGTTCCGTATTACATCGGCGGCGATCAGAGATCCCCACGGCAATATATTCGGCGCGATGGAAACGCTGGAAGATATTACTGAACAAAAAATAGCGGAAGAAGAGCTGCTTCGTAGAAGCAAGGTGGAATCACTGGGCACGTTTGCCGACGGTGTGGCCAAAGATTTTGACAGCCTGCTTACTGCTATTCTGAGAAACGTCTTTCTGGCCAAAATATCAGCGACGGATGAAGACAAAATTATGGAAGATGGTTTGGCCGTAGCAGAACGGGCCGGTTTGCAGGCAAAACAATTGGCGCACCGGCTGATTACATTTGCCGAGGGCGGCTATCCTGTCCGTAAACTGGAAAAATTGGAACCGCTGTTAAGAGAAGCAGCGGAAAATGTCTTTAATGATTCCGGTGTCACTTGCAACATTTCTATAGCAAAAGACCTGTGGCCTGCGGAAATCGATGCCGCACAAATCAGGCAGGTGATAGAAAATATTTTAATTAATGCCAAGGAAGGTATGACTAACGGTGGCACCGTGGAGCTTATTGCCGAAAATACAACGACCGGAACAAATATTCGGACGCTGGGACAAGGCAACTACATCCGGATTATTATTAAAGACAATGGCATTGGCATACCCAGAGAAAACCTTTCCCGGATATTCGATCCGTATTTTACGACCAAAGAAAAGAATGGCCGCGGAGGAATCGGTCTGGGGCTGGCGATCAGCGATTCCATTATCAAAAACCACAATGGCTTGATTAGCGTGGAATCCATCGTCAATTCCGGAACCACATTTTCTATTTATCTGGCGGCGGCGCAGAAAGATGCCGAGGGATAGATTAAAGCGCCGAGCACAAAATCTAACATTTTTTCCCGGCACAACTTTTTTTCTTATCGTCAATCTGCTTTCTTTGAAATTCATGGTATGCAGCCAGTTTGGAAAGAGCGAATACTGCCCGTTGTAAGCCTTCATAGACGGGGATGCCTGCTTTCCGCAGAATTTTTTCCAGCATCATGCGCTTTTTCGCGTATTTTGGATCGGGCTGATATTGCCGCCAGACAACCACCAGCGGCTTTCCGTTGGCGTGTTTGCGTGCCGATTGCGCTATATATGCAGCGATATTTTTAATTTGGGCGCCGTTGTCAAAATTATACAGCCATTCGAGGTGGAGGGAAATAACGAACATATCAATGTATTTGGAAGATAGTAATTCCAGCGTTTTTCCCAGCATCTCCAGATAGATAAACAATATATGCGCATCAATGGGATTGCGGATCATATTTCCGGCGGGAGGTATGAATTGGCGAAGTTTTTTGGTGACTTCCTGCGGTAATACGGTAAGGTCCAACCCGGCCTGAGCACAACTGTCCGCCGCGGCAACACCGATGCCTCCGCCGGTTCCGATAACAGCCACCCGGCGGCCCTGAGCCTTGCCTAAATGAAGAAAAGCCTCTGTGACTTCAGCCATTTCCTCCAACGAACTTACTCGTACCGCACCGCTTTGTTGGAAAAAGGCATTCCATATCTTTTCGCCTCCGGCCATAGAGCCCGTATGAGATGATACCGCCCTTGCGCCCGATTCCGTCAAACCGCCTTTCAAAATAATGACCGGTTTTTTTTGGTTGATTTTAGTAATCAACTCCAGAAGTTTTCGCCCGTTTTTTACCCCTTCCAGATACATTGTAATAATTTTAGTCTCGTCATCATGGGCCAGATATTCGAGAAAATCGGTACTATCCAGAGTCAGGGCATTGCCGTAACTGATGACTTTATTAAAACAAATGCCGAAATGTACGTTGGCATAATTGGTAAAATCCTGCGCGTGTCCTCCGCTTTGGCTGACAAAAGAAACAGGACCGCTTTTTTCGGGAGCTCCGATCCAGGTCAGGATGCGCGATTGGGGGACATATAATCCCATGCAGTTAGGACCGATGACGTTGAGCTGTCCTTCAATGGCAATCTTTTCAATTTCTGCCTGGAGCTTCATACCTTCCTCTTCGCCTGTTTCCTTGAAACCGGAAGAAAAGATGTGGACATTTTTACTGCCGGAAGCAACGCAATCTCTAAGCGCATCGGGCACATATGGTGCGGGAACGGAAATAACAACCAGATCAACCGGGTTAGGCAAGGAAACAAGAGAGGGATATGTCTTGACACCGTCTATTTCTTCGGCCTTCGGATTTATCGGATAGAGCTTTCCCGGAAAGCCAAAATCCTTAATGCATCCGAACATACCTCGGAAACCTTTTTTGCGGGGCCGTATCGCACCGATGACGGCAATGCTTTTCGCGTGAATCATCGTGTCGAGGGCGGCATTGATGGCTTTAATTTCCTGCGGCGTCCGTTCTTTCCGCCAATCACTATCAATCGAGGCATTCTCCTGATTAAGAACCACAAGAGCATCGACGGCTGTCACACGGCCATCAGGAGCAATCAATAAAGGATTAATATCAACTTCTTTCACTTCGGGACGTTCCATTCCCAGGCGTGACAGTCCCATCAATGCATTAATTAATTGCTGCTTATCGGCGGTAGCTTCGCCGCGAAAATCACCCAGCAATTTCCGGGATAAAATCTCCTCCAGCATGCCTCTCGCCTGAATCTCGCTTACAGGAGCTATGCGAAACACGACATCCCCGAGGGCTTCAGTAAATACGCCCCCCAATCCAAACATTACCACCGGGCCGAACTGTTCATCCCGAAACAAACCGACGGCAAACTCCCGCTTTCCCTCAATTAACGGTTGTAATAAAAATCCTTCTAAATCATCGCCGGCTGATTTTTTTATGTCCAGGCAGGCGTTCTTAACATCTTCAGCAGAGCGCAAATTCAACTTCACCAGGCCTCTTTCCGTCTTGTGAGTCAATTTTACTCCCAGACCCTTTACGACAACAGGAAAGCCGATAAATCCGGCCCGGGAAACGGCTTCTTCTATCGTCGGGGCAATGGTTTCTTCCACAACCGGCACGCCGTAACTTTTTAATAATTTTTTTGATTGGGCCTCGGTGAGAGATATGATTTTCGCTTTGACGCCTTCATCAACTAAACAAACTTCCTCCATTGGTGCACCTTCTTTTCATTTTCCCTTTCCATCTTTTTTCACGTAATGCTTAAATAGCTGAAATTAGTGGAGCCCCCTCCGGTCGCAGATGACCTTTAGGTTACAGGAGCCGGGGGATTCCAAGTCGCGGGATTAAATGCTTACCAAGTTACCCGTGATTGTAATTTATTATCCTGTTTGTATATGCAGAATAAAGTAGTGAAATCAAGAAATATTACATTTTATCGGTACCTGTAAGCGTAGCCGGGCACGTTTTAATCATGCCGGGTTTTTTTGTCCGATGTTGTAAGTGGTTGAATAATAATATATTGTGTGACAATAGATGCTCAATCTGAAATAGGATTATGGAAAAAATGAAAGGTTCAGCAAGGAAAATTGAAATACCATAAAATAATAAGGTCAAAGATGGATTCGACCCTCGTACTTCCTCAATTGCTTGACAAAAAATATATAATAGCAGATATTCCTCAACTCGATTAGTTTTTTGTCTTAAGGCGAAGATCAATATTTAAATTTAACAAAAAAAGAAAGGATTGTTATGCGTAAATTGATGATTATCGTTTTTGTTGCTCTTCTGGCCATACCGGCCTGTTCTCAGTTACCGAAAACAGAAGACCAGAAAGCCTTCTATGCGTTAGGCGTTCATCTCAACAAACAGTTGTCCGTTTTTGACCTGTCCCCCGAAGAGTTGAAATATGTCCAGCAGGGTATGTCCGACGCGGCCGCCGGCAAAAAGCTTGCGGCAGAGCCGGAAGCCAACATGCAGCAAATCGGCCTGCTGGCTCAGACTCGTATGCTTAGAACCGCCGAAAAACAAAAAGAACTCGCCAAACCATTTTTAGAAAAAGCTGCCGCCGAAAAGGGCGCACAAAAAACCGCTTCCGGCCTGATCTATACAGAAATTAAGCCAGGCACGGGTGCTCAGCCTAAGGCATCGAATACCGTCAAAGTTCACTACACCGGTACTTTGATTGACGGCAAGGAATTTGACAGTTCCCTCAGGCGCGGCCAGCCCGTGGAATTTCCGCTTAATCGAGTCATTCCCTGCTGGACGGAAGGTGTCGGCATGATGAAAGTCGGCGGCAAGGCCAAACTGGTTTGTCCCGCCAATATCGCTTATGGCGACCAGGGCAAACCTCCGATCATTCCCGGCGGTGCAACGCTGGTCTTTGAAGTGGAACTTCTGGATGTTAAAGCTACCGCAACGCCCGCTCCCAAGATGCCCGCGACACCCAAGGCCGGTCCCAAAAAATAGTCCAAAGTTATTTTTTTAAAGTCATTCCAGGTTAGGAGGCGGGTTTCAGCCCGCCTCCTCGTTTCTGATTCCCATCTTTGATGTATCAGCTATTAACAGCCTCATCATAATGATTCAAAAACTATTTTGTCATTGTCCGGCTTTATACCGGGTAACAGTGACAATTCAGTCACACCGGGCAATGACAGAAGGAATGACTTTTATCGTCTTGTTAACTGTCTATACTTGATCCGGTGGGGTTGGCTAGCCGCGGCTCCCAGTCTGTTTTTGCGGTCGGCTTCATATTCGGAATAGTTGCCGTCAAACCAGACGGTTTTACTTTCACCTTCAAAAGCCAGAATATGTGTGCAAATTCTGTCTAAAAACCAGCGGTCGTGGCTGATAACCACAACACAACCGGCGAAACCTTCGAGCGCGTCCTCCAGCGCCCGCAATGTATTAACATCCAAATCGTTGGTCGGTTCATCAAGCAGGAGCACATTGGCGCCTTCTTTGAGCATTCGCGCTAGATGAACGCGGTTGCGTTCTCCGCCGGAAAGTGTTCCTACCTTTTTTTGCTGATCGGTACCGGAAAAATTAAACCGCGAAACATAAGCGCGGGAATTAACCTGCCTTATTCCGATCATGACGGTGTCTTGCCCATCGGAAATCATCTCCCAGATGGTTTTGTTCGGGTCAAGGGCGTCGCGGCTTTGATCGACATAAGCAAGCGTTGCCGTATCGCCGATTCGGATATTACCCGCGTCCGGTTTTTCCTGACCGGTAATCATCTTGAAAAGGGTCGTTTTGCCGGCGCCGTTAGGGCCGATAATTCCGACGATACCGCCCGGAGGCAGTGAAAAAGTCATGCCGTCCATAAGCAGTTTATCGCCGTAAGCTTTATTGACATTCTGCGCCTCAATGACGAGATCGCCCAAACGCGGACCGGGCGCGATAAAAATTTCCCGTGTTTTAGATTCTTTTTCTTGATTTTGTCCCAGCAGTTCTTCATAAGCATTGATACGTGCCTTGGACTTGGCGTGCCTCCCTTTGGGAGACATGCGAATCCATTCCAATTCGCGTTCCAGAGTTTTGATTCTTTCGCCTTCCATCTTCTCTTCACTCTTCAGCCGGTTTTGTTTTTGTTCCAGCCAGGAAGAATAGTTGCCTTGCCAGGGGATACCTTGTCCGCGGTCCAACTCCAAAATCCACCCGGCGACATTATCCAAAAAATAGCGGTCGTGAGTTACGGCAATTACCGTCCCCTCATACTTTTGTAAATGCTGTTCCAGCCAGGCCACGGATTCGGCGTCTAAATGGTTGGTCGGCTCATCCAAAAGCAATATGCTTGGTTTCTGTAATAACAGCCGGCAAAGAGCAACCCGGCGCTTTTCACCCCCGGAAAGAACTTTAACGGGCGTATCACCGGGCGGACAACGCAGGGCATCCATGGCCATTTCCAGCCGCGAATCTATATCCCAAGCATCAAGCATGTCGAGTTTTTCCTGCACGGCGGCCTGCCTATCGCATAATTTGGCCATCTCGTCATCCGACATCGGCTTGGCAAAGTGTTCATTGATTTTATTGTATTCGTTAATGATGTCCATCGTAGACTGCACGCCTTCTTCCACGATTTGGCGCACCGTTTTTGTCTCATCCAAACGCGGTTCCTGTTCCAGATAGCCCACAGTATAACTTGTGGAAAGAATTGTCTTACCGAGAAAATCCTGATCTACTCCGGCTAATATTTTGAGAAGAGAACTTTTGCCCGAACCATTTAACCCAATGACGCCGATTTTAGCTCCATAGAAATAAGACAAATAAATGTCTTTCAGCACCGGCTTCTTATCATAGATTTTACTTACGCCGATCATGGAGTAAATTACTTTATTTACTTCATTGGCCATTTTTTTTATCCTGATAAAAGTATAGCTTCATATATAGGGGAAAATATTTTGAATGACGATATTAAAATTATCCCGAACCTTTTCCCTGCCCTCAACAATACCCATGTGTCCCGGAAAAAGCAATTCCAGATCGAGCTGAGAAAAAGAAATAATGCTCTTTTTTAAAAGTGAACCATTGCCGCCGGGAAAATCGGTGCGTCCGACATTTTGCACGAAAATTACATCGCCGCAAAATAAAGCTTTTTGCGTGGGCCAGTAAAGGCCGATAGAACCCGGGGAGTGACCAGGAGCGAGTATTATTTTAAAAGATTGATCGCCTAGAGTAACATCGCCTTCCTCCAGCGGGAAATTTATCTGCATCTGGGGAACAGTAATTCCGAAAAGGCCGTATATCTCACCGCCGACTCCTTTTAAAAATTCTAGTTCTTTCTGGTGCAAAGCAATTTTGACTGTATCCGGATCAAAAAGTTCAGATCCCTGAAGATGGTCGGGGTGCGAATGGGTGTTGATAATGTAACGGATATTTTCTTTCTTAATGCCGTCGTTGGACATCTGATTAAGCAAGTCGGGTAGGTAACGGGTCAGTCCCGGATCAATTAACGCCTGTACTTCACCGCCTATATAGTAGCTGTTGCAGTTGTTATCAAAATAGTTTGTCCATTCGTAGACGTAAATTTTATCTTTTAACTTCATTGTTAATCCTTCGATTTTGGTTGAGGCGGAACAAAAATCCAAAGCAGAATATAAATTAGCAAACCAGTACCGTAAAAAACAAAAAGCAGCGAAAACAGCAAACGCCAGGTCCAAGAAGGGATGGAAGTGTGTTCGCCTAAACCGCCGCAAACGCCACCGATCCAGGAGTCTTTTTCCGATTTAGTGATATTTTGCAGCCAGTTTTTATCCGTCATTTTTTCCTCTCTTCATTGTTGCACTATTGAGATCATTTATCAGTTCCAATATGCAATTTATATAGTTTACCTTTTAGCCGGGAAGAGCATGTTTAGATGCAAGTCCGATGTGCGATAGCTAATTTCAGCGACATATCCTTTCTTATCGATAAGAATCAATGTTGGTACGCCGATAATGCCGTAATTATCGGCAACACTTCCGTCTTCATCAATCAACACCTTGTAAGTGAGTGAATTGGTCTTGGCAAAACGTGCCACTTTTTCCACCGGTTCCATTATATCTATGTAGACGACTTCCAGAGAGCTTTTCGAATAGGTTGTATAGATATTTTTGTAAGCGGGTATTTCGGCGCGGCAGGAAGGGCACCAGGTGGCGCCAAAAAATAACAAAACCGGTTTGCCGGAATATCTGCTTAATTTGAATGTTTTGCCTTGCAGGTCTTTTAAAGAAAAATCCGGAGCGATCACCTTATCGGATTTAAAAGGGGCATTAGGAATAAACTGCCCAAAAGACAACGTAACCATACTGAATGTCAGTACCAGCGGAGTTATCAAAAGTGCAATTATTTTTTTGTCCATTAAACCCTCATTTTTTTAAAGGGATAGTGTCCCCGCAGTATAAAGGAAATATTCTCCGGCGCCAATTAATATCCACCCGAAGACGTTACTTATTTTTGTCATCCAATTTCCCGAACGGGGCAGGGCAGCAATCAGGCCGGCAAATGTTCCGACAATAATCAGCAGCGTTCCCATGCCGAAGGCAAAAACAAAAAGCAGAGTCATACCCAGCATAAGGTTGTTGCGCATAGCAACATAGCCTAATAAAACAGCCAAAACCGGCGTCGTGCAGGGGCCCATGACAACGCCGGATATGGCGCCAATTAAAAAACTGCTGAAGAAGCTTTTTTTGTTACCTGAAAACTTGGCGAGTTTTTGCGGGATAGGCAAAGAAAGCGTAAAAACATCCAGCATAGCCAAGCCCATAAAAAGACAAATGTTAGCCATGATGAAATATGTCCACGGAGTGGTTTGCATTTGCCCGAAAAGTTTACCGGATAAAGCGGCCAGAGCTCCTAAAAGGGAATAGGTGAGCGCCAGCCCGCCAACGTAAAAAACCGAAAGTATAAAACCGCGGAGTTTGGATGCTGAACCTTGTGCTCCGATAAATCCAACTGTTACTGGGATAAGCGGATAGGTACAAGGGGTAAAGCTTATCAAAACTCCGCCGATGTATGCCGCAAGAAACGCTAGTAAAAACGATTCTTGCAGGTATAAAGGTAAATTGTTAAGCAGGTTTTCAATCATTTTATTCGTGAAACTCCAATTCTGAAAGCGAAGCACGTCGGAATTGGTAAGTTGTAATGAGACCCAAGCTTCAGAAACATAGTGCACTGAGGCTTGCAGGTCGAATTATCCCGCGTAGCGGA
>JBEKMF010000023.1:0-21407 GCA_050008655.1 Smithellaceae bacterium | reverse complement strand
CAATGCCGCCACAAATCCATCCATGGCTTCGGCTATGGACATAGATGATCGCGCCTGGGATTCAATCATGAACCTGAACCTCAAAGGCTTGTTTTTCTTGAGTCAGGCAGTGGCTAGGTCAATGAAGGAAAAAGGCGGAGGAAAAATCATCAATATCGCTTCTATTGCCGGGATTTCTCCTGATATATTGGCCGTTTACTCCATAAGCAAAGCGGGTGTAATCATGGCCACAAAGGTAATGGCCCAGCAATGGGGTCAATACAATATCCGGGTTAACACCGTCGCTCCGGGCTTAACCAAAACCAAGTTCAGCGAGGCACTTTGGGGAAATCCCGACATTCTTAACATCGCCATGAGCAGAACTCCCTTGGCCCGACCGGCGGAACCAGAAGAAATGGTCGGAGCTATAATTTTTCTGGCTTCGGATGCGTCGAGTTATGTAACCGGACAGCTTATTGCCGTAGATGGTGGGACTACCATATAAAGCCAGCTTGGAAAATTAGCCGATCCTAGCTCAGTTTTATCCGGACGAAGGGAAAAAATAACCGGGAAGTTGTTTCGGGCACATTTCGGCTTACAGTTATTTTTTTTAAAAAAAGCTTGAAGTGAAATTCCAGATAAAGTATAATGTAATCATGCAAAATGACTCGATCACATATGGCGGATATTTATCTCTGCGATTCGTTATTGCGGCTCTAGCTATCCTAACGCTCACAACGACAGAAGCTATTTATGCCGATATTTACAAGTACGTTGATAATGACGGTGTTCTGCATTTAACGAACGTGCCTTCAATTCCTAACGCCAGATATGTTTTGGTTCTCAGGGAAAAACGGGTTCTTTTTCAGTCGGACATCGACGTCAATAAATTCGACTATATAATTTCGAACGCCGCCAAAAAATTCAGAATTCACCCGGCCTTAATCAAAGCAATAATCAAGGCGGAATCCAACTTTAATCATGAAGCCATTTCACCGACCGGAGCGCAGGGTTTAATGCAGCTAATGCCCGCGACGGCATACGCTCTTCAGATTGAAGATGTTTTTCATCCCGAAAATAATATCGAAGGCGGTGCTCGCTATCTGCGGTATCTTCTTAATACTTATAGGGGTGATTTGCAGCTTACTCTTGCCGCTTACAATGCCGGCGAAAGAGCTGTTGCTAAATATAACAATCACGTCCCCCCTTACCGGGAAACACAAAATTACATAACGCGCGTGATGAGTTATTATAGAGAATTTAGCAATAGGTAGTATGTTTACTTAGGATGTTATTTTTTCTTTTTCTCTACGTATAGATCTTTTCTGAACTTTGCCAACTGTTTTTCTTTAATTCCCTTTATTTCCGTCAGCTGTTCGATATTACTATACTGGCCTAATTTTGTCCGCAAATACAAAATTTTTTTTGCCGTTGCTTCGCCAATTCCGTTTATCAAAAGCAAATCGTCTAGAGTAACTTTATTAATATCAAGCCGCATCCCCAAGGCAAGCCTCTTGTCAGCCTCTATCTTCGCCACAATAATATCATCTCTCCCGGAATCGGAATCGATCGTTATTTTCATCCCATCATTGAGCTGAAAATCTTCAGCCGAAAATTCACCGATACCGGCGGTCTTCAATAACTCCCCGGGGGAAATTCCAGGGTTAACGAAATAAATTCCTTTTGGCTGGTCCTTCTCCACGACTTCTATCACCAGCGAATCATTAAATTGATCGCTAAAAAGGGGGGCTTTATAACTGATGAATAACCTACAAAAAAAAATAAAAAGGGGAATAATTGCTAAAGTTAAGCAAAAAGCGATTAGCCCCTTTATTTGACTTTCAAAAACAGTTGTTGAACTATTTTTTCTTTTCCAATCCAAAAGCATCATGTAGCACCGTTACGGCAAGTTCCGTATACTTTCTCTGGATAACACAAGAAATTTTAATTTCCGATGTGCTGATCATCATAATATTTACACCTTCATTGGCCAGGGTCGTAAACATTTTCGCCGCTACACCGGAATGACTGGCCATTCCTACACCGATTATAGATACCTTGGCCACCTGATCATCGACTTCGACTTTTTTCGCTCCTACCGATTTAGCCGTATTTTCGACTATCTTTTGCGCATCCTTCAAATCTTTCTTGGATACTGTAAAGGTGAGATCGGTAAATCCTTCCAGGCTGGCGTTTTGAATAATCATATCGACGATGATATTTTTATCCGACAAAGGCGTAAATAAAGCGGCTGCTACTCCCGGTTTATCCGGAACATGAACCACCGTTATTTTAGCTTGATCCCGATCATAAGTTATCCCTGAAACTATTTCTCTTTCCATATCCTTATCCTCCTTAGTCACAAGCGTTCCTCCTTCATCGGAAAACGTTGATTTTACGTAAACAGAAACATCATATTTTTTAGCCATCTCCACGGAACGGGGCTGTAAAACCTTGGCGCCCGTTATAGCCATTTCCAGCATTTCATCGTACGATATTTTAGTGAGCCTCCGCGCTTTATTGCAGATATTGGGATCCGTTGTATAAACGCCGTCCACATCCGTATAAATATCGCATTGATCTGCGTTTAGAGCGGCGGCAAGAGCTACCGCACTTGTGTCGGAACCGCCGCGCCCCAGAGTTGTTATATTATTGTCCTTGTCCACACCCTGAAAACCAGCAACAACAACAATATTTCCTCGCTTTAGTTCATTCTTAATTTCTTCGGTGTCAATAGACACGATGCGGGCTTTTTTATAGGCCTTATCGGTTATTATTTTAACCTGAAATCCCAAAAATGACCTTGCGCTGTAACCCATGGAATTTAAAACAATGGAAAGCAGGGTTACCGTAACTTGCTCACCCGTGGATATTAAAGAGTCATACTCTCTTTCCTCCGGCGATTCAGAAGCTTTATGGGCCAGAGCGATGAGCCTGTCGGTTTCCCCGGCCATCGCCGATAAAACCACGACTATTTCATTGCCCGCTTTTTTTCCATTAATCACTTTTTGGGCCACATTTCTTATTTTATCGATATCTGCGACCGATGTCCCGCCGAATTTCTGAACAATTAAAGCCATTTTAACCAACCTCCGTTTCCCCATCTATTGCCAATTCTTTAAATCTGCCTTTCAGTCCTTTGATCTTAATTTTACGGATATTTTCATCAATATATTCAAAGCTCACGAAAAAAGTACCAACAGGAAGAACTGGAGCTATTTTTTCCGCCCATTCGATAACAACAACACCGCCTCTGGAAAAATACTCTTCATAACCTAAATCTTCGAACTCGGAATATCCGTTCAGCCGATAAACATCGAAATGGTAAAGATCGCATCTGGCCGGATATTCATTTATCAAAGTAAATGTCGGGCTTGTAATTTGATAACTTTTGCTTACTCCCAGACCGCGGGCTATACCGCCAGTAAAACAGGTTTTGCCCGAACCAAGTTCACCGGATAGAGCCAGAATATCGCCTTCCCTCAACTGGTCGCCAAGAAAACGGCCTATTTCCATAGTTTGTTCTGCGCTGTGAGATATTATTTCAATTGTTTCTTTTTCCCTGTTCATTTAAATGACAGTAATCCAGCACTTATTTTTTTTCCAGTACAATAAAAGCAGTAGCGTATTTTTTGGTGTGTGTCAAACTCAAGTGAATCTTTGTAATTTTCTTTTTTTTCGTTTGAGCTTTTGCGCCGCCCGATAGGGTAATATCAGGTTTTCCCTTATTGTTGCGCACGACTTCTATTTCCTTCAAATTAGCGCCCATGCCTAGGCCGAGGCCTAAAGCTTTTAAAAAAGATTCTTTGGCCGCAAATCTTGCCCCATAATGGACTGACGCTTGAACATGTTTGGCACAATATTCAATTTCTTTATCGGAAAAGACCCGTTGCAAAAATTTTTGACCCCATTTTCCGATGATCTTTTCGATACGTCCATTTTCCACTAAATCTATGCCAATTCCATAAATCATCATATTCCTCTAAGCGTGAAGAATAGCATCAGTAATTGCGGCAACTTTTTTCATAGCGGCAACATCATGCACCCGGACAATATGACATCCATTCATTATTGCCGCGGTAATAGTTGCCGCTGTTCCTTCCAATCTCTGCCGCGGTTCGCCGCCGGTTAGCTTCCCGATAAAAGATTTCCTTGAGGTTCCAATCATCACCGGCATCCCTAAAATCTTTAATTCGGAAAGGTTCTTGATAACTTTATAATTGTCCACAGCTGTTTTTCCAAAACCGATTCCCGGATCGATAACCAGACAATCTTTTTCTATACCTGCCTTTAGAGCCGTTTCACTGCTTTTTTTCAGATAAGCTATAATTTCCCCCATTATATCGCGGTATACCAAATTACCGCTTTGCATATTTTGTGGCGTTCCCCGCATATGCATGAGAACCACAGCGGCTCCGGTTTCTTTGATGGTTTTGGCCATTTTTTTATCGCCATTGAGTGCACTTATATCATTGACTATTTCGGCGCCCGCGGCAATAGCCTCTCTCGCGACTTGCGCCTTTTTCGTATCAATCGAGATGGGAACTTTTACCTGTTTCACCAAGCTCTTTATTACCGGAAGGATTCGCTTTAATTCAACGCCTGCCGTTACAGATGAAGCTCCGGGACGCGTCGATTCTCCCCCGATATCGATAATATCCGCGCCTTGGGCCGCCATTTGCAATCCCCATTCAACTGCTTTTTGCTGAGAGTAAAAAAGCCCGCCGTCGGAAAACGAATCAGGCGTAACATTTAAGATGCCCATAATCAGTGTTTTATTGCCCAAATTAATTTTGCGGCGTGATGTTTTCCAGATGTATTCGTTTCTGCCGATATTCTCCAAGGTTTCCGCTATATCGCGAGCGATTAAATTTAAACCGAAAGGCTGTTTTTCGATTTTTTTTGCCAGAGCCAAAATTTGCTTTACCGTGCCCATGATTAAAATATCGCTTGCAGCAACACTGCAAGATACGCTTCCCCGGGCGACGGCCGCGTCTCCACCAACCGATAACATCTCTTGTTTTAATACATTGGCTATTTTACACGGCTGATTTTCAATTAGAATATTGATGTTTATTGTTTTTGGCGCCATAGCGTCAATGCCATAGGAGTCAACTCCGATTTTTTTGAATAACGCTACAGCTTCTGCCAAGGTTTTTATTTTAATTATTTTCACAAGATAACACCGCCAGCAAATTAAACGTAAATATTTGTTTCCGAGAAGTCACAAAAGATATGATTAAGACAACATTTTTGAATCGGCCGGTTGCGCATTGGGCAGAGCGCTGCCGATCAAGGCATCTATTTCCGCTGTGTTTAAAACTTCTTTTTCCAGCAGTTCGAGAGCTATCTTGTGAAGAATTTCCATATGGTCGGTGAGAAGTTTTTTTGCTTTTTCATAGTTTCGTGTGACAATAGATACAACTTCCGCATCAATATTCTTTGCCGTTTCTTCGCTGTAATCCTTGTGCGTAGCAAATTCCCGCCCCAAAAAGATTTGCTCTTCTTTTTTCCCGTAACTTAGCGGCCCCATTTTATCGCTCATACCCCATTCGCAGACCATTTTTCTGGCCAAATTTGTCGCCCGTTCGATGTCATTGCCCGCTCCCGTGGTAAAATCATGTAAAACTATTTCTTCAGCAGCTCGTCCGCCCAATAAAATCGCAATGTTATTATCTAAATACTCACGGGGATAGGTATGTTTTTCGTCAATTGGCAACTGCTGGGTCAAGCCCAATGCCCTGCCCCGGGGAATGATCGTAACTTTATGGATCGGATCGGTTCCCGGTATCAAACGCGCGACCAGGGTATGCCCTGATTCATGATAAGAGGTGTTGCGCTTCTCTTCATCGCTAATCACCATGCTTTTTCTTTCCGTTCCCATTAAAACTTTATCTTTAGCGAATTCGAAATCGCTCATATTGACTTTTTCTTTATTATCCCGGGCGGCATTGAGTACGGCTTCGTTAATAAGGTTTTCAATATCGGCTCCGGAAGTTCCCGGCGTCCCGCGGGCCAAAACCGCAAAATCAACATCATCCGCAATCGGCGCTTTGCGGGCATGAACTTCAAAGATTTTTTCTCTGCCTTTTATATCCGGAAGCGGCACGACAACCTGCCGGTCAAACCGGCCCGGACGCAACAAAGCCGGATCAAGAACGTCGGGGCGGTTAGTAGCGGAAATAAGGATTACGCCTTCATTGGATTCGAAGCCGTCCATTTCCACGAGCAGTTGATTAAGGGTCTGTTCTCTTTCATCATGCCCTCCCCCCAGACCGGCGCCCCGATGGCGGCCGACGGCATCAATTTCATCAATAAATATTATGCAGGGAGCGTTCTTTTTCGCCTGGCTGAACAAATCACGAACGCGGGAAGCGCCCACACCGACGAACATTTCCACGAAATCGGACCCACTGATGCTCAAAAACGGTACTTCCGCTTCGCCGGCGATGGCCCGGGCTAAAAGTGTTTTGCCTGTTCCAGGAGGGCCAATAAGCAGCAATCCTTTAGGAATTCTTCCGCCCAGCCTGGTGTATTTTTTAGGATCCTTTAAAAAATCAATAACTTCCTCTAACTCGGCCTTGGCTTCATCAATACCGGCAACATCGGCAAAAGTGACTTTTTTCGACTTGTCGGTAATTAAACGCGCCCTGCTTTTGCCGAAGGACATTGCTTTACCGCCGCCGGCCTGCATCTGGCGCATGAAAAAAATCCAGACACCGATGAGAAGAATCATCGGAAACCAGGAAACTAAAACAGTTACATACCAGGGTGAATCTTCCGGCGGTTTGGCGGTAATTTTCACACCTTTTTCTCTAAATTGTGTCACCAGCTTATCGTCTTTCGGGGCGTATGTTTTAAAAATATTCCCGTTAGCCAGCTTTCCGGTAATATTTTCCCCCTGAATGGTCACTTCACTAATCTCCCCTTTATCCAGATAGGAGAGCATTTCGCTGTAAATTAAGTCTTTTTGCCCTGGTTTGGGCTGATTAAAAAGTTGCCAAACAAGTAAAAAAACGAGCAGTAAAGTAAGGATAAGAGCAATATTTTTTTGCGACTGATTCAAGATTTTTCCCCTTAAAATTGATTACCTGAACTGATACTTATAATAATATCCAATTTAACTCAAATAATTTCTGCTGATCCCATAGACCATGCTGGGATTAATTTGATGCTTTTTTAGGAGTCAATAATTTCCAACTCCAGAACATTTTTTGTCTCCCTGGTTATTTTAACCCGGTCGTTCAGGTGCATTTTTTCAATCCAAACTACGGAAATCTGATCGGCAATCAACATAATGTCATCCCGCACATTCCTCGGAATTTTGCGGTCAATAAAGAATGTTTTTATTTTTTTCCGTCCCTTCATCCCCAGGGGCTGAAACCAATCCCCATCTCTTCTCTTGCGCAATACCAAAGGTAGACTAATCTTGTCCAAATCCATGTAAACTTTATTTTCACTTCCCCCATCAATATAATCTCTATTTGTAGTTTGTAAACGGATAGTCAGGTTTCTCTCCCGAACATTAATAGAGCCGGGAATTTTCATCGCATATTCAAATTCTGTGCGTTGGGGACAAACCTTCTTTCTTTCCAGAATCAAATTGTCATATTCACGCCTCGCGGCAATACCCGCCGGAAGAGAAATTCTTTTCCCCGACCCTTTCATCTGTGACAAATTTTCCAGAGATTTTATATGGATAAAAGAAAAGCCGTTTTTCCCGGGATTTAGACTTTCCAAGAGAAACTTAAAAAATCTTAGCCGTATGGCCTGGGGCAGCTTGTTTATGAAGGCAATATTCAGTGAAATTATATTTTTCTGCCTTTGAATATAGGGAGAATCCATCGCTTCCAGGACGTATTGCCTGATGAATTCATCTTCGTTGCGCAGTATTTCCGCCGTTTGTGCCAGATTCTCCTCAATTTTCGGATTAAATTTTTCTTTTATATAGGGAATCAATTCCCCGCGAATTTTATTGCGCAGATATTTTTTGCTTTCGTTAGAGCTATCCTGACGATATTGTATTCCTCTCGCATTTAAAAAAGAAATAATTTCCCGGCGGGATACTGCCAGCAGCGGACGGACGTATTTACCGTCCCGCATGGGCAAAATACCTTTGAGTCCCTCTAAACCGCTACCACGCAATAGATTAAGCAAAACAGTTTCCGCTTGATCCTGCAAATTATGTCCTAAGGCGATTTTTTGCGCCTGATGCTCTTGGGCAACTTTATTTAGGAAGCTATACCTTTGACGCCGGTAAAAATCCTCCGGCGAGACACCCTTATCCGCTATGGTTTTATCTATTTTGTGTGTAACAAAAGCTACCCCCATTTTTTTTGACAACTCGCGGGAATATTTTTCGTCTTCATTTGATTCCTCTCCCCGCAAACCGTGATTGATATGTGCCGCTATCAAATTAAATCCAATTTCCTCGGCAATTTGGGTAAGAATTACTAAAAGTGCCGTAGAATCCGGACCGCCGGATAGAGCCACAATCACCCTGTCACCTTTATCGAGCAGATTATATTTTTCTATGGTTTGTTTAATTTTTTTAATCATATCTAGTCCCGCGTCCCTGCCAACTATGTTGGCGGGATTGTTCCTCTTGCGCTTCGAGCTTCATTCCGTTCGCTCTCAGCGAGAGTCACGATCGCTTCGCTTCTGAAACTTGGGACTCATTATCAACTAACGCTTCAAATCCCTCGTCTCTTCGCTCCTGGGATAATTCGACTTGCAAATTTCATTTCACTCCGTCCATAAAATTTGAGTCTCATTACTTCACTACGCTCGTTTTCAGTGTGTTTCATTAACCACGGATATCTCCGATCTCCTCCGCCTCCGGCGGGATAAATTCAACTAACACTTCAAACTTCACTACGCTCGTTTTCAGTGTGTTTCATTAATTAAATAATGAATTAATTTCCAGAAGGTCGTCGCAATAGTAATCGGCTTGAAGACTCAGCAAGTTCTGCCTATTGCCCAGGCCGTTTAAATAAGCGCAGCTCATTATCCCGGAATTTTTAGCGATAGCAATATCATTAACTCCATCGCCTATAATGACGGTCTTTCTTTTCGCTGTTCCATATTTATTCAATAAATAATCGATTAAACGCCGATCCGGTTTTTGATACGGCGTGGAATCCGCTCCGATTATTTCCGTAAAATAGTTAGCTATATTTAATCCTTGGGCTATGACCTGAGTGAACTGAAAACGCTTATTCGTCAGGATAACTTTTAACTTATCTTTAAACTTTTTTAAGACATCTTCGGCATGCGGGCAAAGCCTGGTATTGTCCAGAAGATGCTCGGTATAATAATCACTAAAAACTCGTAGCGCTTTTTCCCTGTATTTTATATTATCTTGCCCCAATGCTTTTTCGATCAAATAGTTGATTCCGTCACCAATGAAACTGATAATTTCTTCCTCCGGTTTTTTTTGGAGATCCAGCGCGTGCAAAGTAAAATTTATTGCGTGAACCAAATCAGCGCTGCTGGAAACAAGAGTGCCATCGAAATCAAATATCATTAAATCCACTTTTTTCATCATACCTCCGGCGATATATATAGCGAAGTGCCGCGACAAACACAAGTTTGTTTCTTCGTGAAACTCCAATTCTAATGAAACTCAGATATTACAAACGCAGTGCAGTAATATCTGTAAGTTGAATTATCCCACGTGCGAAGTTAAGTGGGACAATAACAATCCCGCACAGCGGAGGGTGTCGCAGATACCCGTGGCTAAAAATAATTTGACTACGTTCATGGCCTATGTTAATAAGAACTACACCGCTTGGATCCTTAATTATCGACTGAGACGGTATTAATTTATAACTACACTGTCGAATAAAGGTCTTCCTTTTTGCGGAAGGCCTTTTTTTGTTAATGAGGCTCGCAGAAAACGAACACAGTGAAGTTTGAAGCGTTAGTCGAATTAATGAGACTCCAATTCCGAAAACGTAGCGTAGCGGAATTGGTAAGTCGAATTGATCCCGTATAAACTGGGTTATAGACGATACCTGTGACTTGGACGATGAGAAAAAAACATTCTAATAATTTTACCATAATTGGGTTAGGTATGGTGGGAACCGCCATAGGCTATTTGCTGAAAAAAGCCGGTTATGAAATTGCCGCCGTTTTCGACAAATCTCCCTCTGCTTTAAAAAGAGCTAAATTTTATACCGGGGGCAGCGCTTTACGCTCACCTCACGAAGCCCTGCAGAAATCTAATATTATTTTAATTACCACCCCCGACGATATCATTTCTTCAGTTTGCCGGGATATTGCCCTTTCTCCGGCAATAAAGGGGAAATTTGTTTTCCACATGAGCGGCGCCGGCGGACTTGATCTTCTGGAGGCGGCCAGAAAAGCCGGCGCGGCTATCGCCAGTATTCATCCTCTGCAGAGTTTCTCTTCCATTGATCAAGCCATACAAAATATCCCCGGAAGTTATTTTGGAATTACAGCGGATAAAAAAGCAGAAATTTTGGCAAAAAAAATTGTCCGCGATTTGGGCGGTATTCCGCTCTTTATTTCCGCTGAGCAAAAGCCGCTATACCACGCCGCGGCCTATTTCGCGTCCAATTACTTGGTTTCTTTGATGAGTGTGGTGGAATCAATTTACCAGGTTGTTGGCCTCACTGAAAAAGAAGCACAAAAAGCCTATCTGCCGCTGGTTTACGGCAGCCTTAAGAACATCGAACGCTCCGGTTCCACTCAAGCGCTTACCGGTCCCATCGCCCGCGGCGATATCGGAACGCTGCAAAAACACTTGACAGCAATTGACGAAACTCTTCCACAGTATTCCTCTTTGTACCGTTCGCTGGGATTGATTGCTAAAGATATTGCCCAAAAGAAGGGCACTTTAAATTACCGGCAGGCAAAGATAATACAAGATATTTTGAAAGGAGAAATTGAACATGAGCACTCAAAACAAAAACAACCGTAAGACAATTGTGGATATTAAGAAAATGAAAGGACTTGGTGAAAAGATAACGGTTCTCACCGCCTACGATTATATGATTTCTTCCATTCTGGATGAATGTGGCATCGATATAATTCTGGTAGGCGATTCACTGGGTAACGTAGTTTTGGGATACGACACTACCTTACCCGTTACTATGAAAGATATGCTGCATCATACAAAAGCTGTTTCCCGCGCTGCACAAAACTCCCTTGTAATTGGGGATATGCCCTTTCTTTCTTATCAAATTTCACCGGAACTTGCATTAGCCAATGCCGGCCGCTTCCTGCAAGAAGCGGGAGCACAAGGGGTAAAACTTGAAGGAGGCAGAGAATCTGCGGAAATTGTGCGCAAAATCACTTCTGCCGGAATTCCGGTTATGGCGCATCTTGGTCTTACTCCCCAATCCATTCATCAACTTGGCGGATTTAAGGTACAGGGGAAAAAAGAAGATTCAGCTCACAAAATTATTGAAGACGCCAAAATTTTGGAAGAAGCAGGTGCCTTTTCGTTAGTCTTGGAATGTATCCCGGAAAAGCTCGCTTCGGAAATAACCAATTTTCTCACTATCCCCACTATCGGCATCGGCGCCGGTGCCTATTGCGACGGCCAGGTTCTCGTAATCAACGATATGCTGGGAATATATGATAGGTTTACGCCAAAACACGTAAAAAAGTACGCTAACTTGAATTTAGAAATAAAAAAAGCGGTTAAAACCTATATTGCTGAGGTAAAAAATGGCGTTTTCCCCGATAGTGAGCACAGTTTCAAATAATTATCAGAAAAAAATATCAGCCGCAATGTGCAATATCAGCCCGCTTTTTATTTTTCAGTTTTTATGCAAAGTTTATCTGCAATATTAACTTGGAGAAACCATTATCTTTGCATTTTCCCGTAACTTTTTTATAAGAGCCGTAAGAACGTCCGCTTGTTTTTGTTTTTCCAAATAATCCGAAATTTTGCCGTTAACTTCTTCCAAAGCTATTGTTTTTTTCGGATTGTGATCTAAAACCTGAATAACATGATAACCGTAATCCGTCGTCACAACCGGACCAATTTCATTCTTTTCCTGCGAAAAGGCGGCATTTTCAAAAGGTTCTACCGTCTGTCCTCTGGTAATATTACCCAAATCGCCGCCTTTTTCTTTGCTGGGACAATCGGAATTTTTACGAGCGACTTCGGCAAAATCAGCGCCACCTAAAACTTGCTGGCGCAAATTTTCTATTTTTGCTTTCTTTTCCGATTTTACCTTATCGTCGTCACCTTTATTGATTAATACAAGAATGTGACGAACGTGAACATTTTCCGGAACAGTAAACTTATCGGTGTTATCGTCGTAAAATTTGCTTATTTCCTTTTCTGACGGATTAGCCTTATCACCTAGCTCCGCAAACACGATCTTTTTGACCTTGATTTCGAAAGCCACGGCCTTATTAAATTCTTTCATGGTTAGATTATTTTCCTTGAGAAAATCCGCGAACTTTTTATTCGCCGGGATATTCGCCTTTATTTTGTTTACCGATTCATTAATTTCATTTTCACTTGCTTCAACTTTTCTCTTTTCTATTTCATTTTCCAGAACCGTGCGGACGATAAAATTCTCCACCAATTGTTTTTTAATAGAAGCTTTGGCTTCTTTGGTTTTATCTTTAGGAATCTTGTCTTTATAAACTTTCATCAACGCTTTTACATCTTTTTCCAACTGTGCTTTTTTTAAAACCTTCCCGTCAACGCTAACAGCAATATCGCCTGCTGCGGCTTGTTTAGCTATATCGGCCGGGGCAGCACTGGAAGTTTGAGTCTTATTCGCACCTGCTGCCGGAACCGGATTTTCTTTTTTATCTTTATCCGCGCCATAGCCCGGCACAAAAATAAATAAGATGAAAATTACTATCCACATTTTATTGATTATATTTTTCATAAATTTTTCCCCCATTACCGATGACCAATTTCTAATTTAATAAATAATCTATATGCATAATGTACATACCCGTCAAGAAGATTATCCTGAATTTTTCGACCTTTATACGCCTATTATCATGTTATTGTCCGTAAATACTGCAATATCTTCATTTGTTCCTCCGGTTCGGGAATTTTTGCCGCCGAATTCAAATTAAGATCAGCCATTCCCTGCAGGGAAAGAATACGGTTTAGAGCCACAAACATATTGATTTGAGGATAGGCTTCGCCAGTAAAATAGTTAATCAATTTTAAAGTTTTCAAACCATCAAACCAATTATAAAATTGACGAATAAGCGTCTTTTCATCTTTTACGTTGCGACGCATTTTTGACCAAACGGCGGCAAAACCGGAATTTTTTAGGAAAGTCGGAAGCTTTGGATGGATACGCTCAGCTCTCCTCAAAACATCATATTCGCCATAGTTATAAGGATTTTTCATAAGTTCCAGCCAGTCGGCCAATATAGCGAATATTTGCGGATCGCATAAAAGATATTCCTCCTGTTTACCGGAAAGGAATCTTTGCACTCGGCTACCCGTTCCAAAAGGAACACGCGTGGAAGGGCGCGCCGAAGGATAAACACATGTTTCTTTGATATAACCAATTTCACCTATTTTGGCCAGTTTGCTGAGAAAATAAAAATCCTCTCCCGCCTCACGTTTGTTCATTCCTCTAACTTCCACATAAGCTTCCGTTGAAGTTATTATGGTGGAACCGATGGAATGAAACGCCCAGGGAGATTGGGCGTATTTTAATCCCAGCACGAAGTAACGTAAAAAAATTTCATAACAGCAAATCGCCGCCATTTCTTCACGATTCAGCGGCATTTGGTGTTCATAAGACACAATTGCCGTTTTGACGTTTTGCGTAAAATACTTTTTTATTACAGATAAATAATTTTTTTGCACCAACGTATCGGCATCCAGGCTCAAAATTAAATTACGCTCGGCGGAACCGTTTCCCGGCAATGACAAAGCGGCATCCATGCCGATTTTTCTAGCCATTCCCACGCCACCGACATTTTGCGGTATTTCATAGCCTTTCGACGAAGCGTTAATGTAACCGAGCTTTAATTTTGTCTTTGCCAATAATTGTAAAATGGAATTTAATCCCTCAGCAGAATCCAACCTTCTTAAAGGCTTTTTTCTCACCAATGCCTCCAGATAATTCATCGTATCCAGATTGTTGGTTACCGCTGCCGAGGGCGAATCACTCTTATTATTAATGACACACAATATAAATGAACTTTCCAAAGATGAAGGTTCATTTTGCGCGATAGAAGCCAAAGAGGAAAAAAGCATTTCTTTTTCCGCATAAGCCGGTATTACAACAACCTGAGAAACATTTTCCGTATCATGGGCAATTAAATTCCACTTTCCGGCCGTTGAATAATTTTGCAGATAAGTATCAATCAAAAAAGGTTTATTCATCGCAGAAATTTCATTACGGTTTCTTTCAATAAAGGATAGTTATTGGCTGGAATCCA
This sequence comes from Smithellaceae bacterium, assembly GCA_050008655.1. Lineage (GTDB taxonomy): Bacteria > Desulfobacterota > Syntrophia > Syntrophales > Smithellaceae > UBA4810. The sequence continues at coordinate 7,022 of JBEKMF010000023.1, read as the reverse complement.
GTTAATAACTATTCCCTTCTTCTCCATACGCCGAAACCACGTTTCTTGTCTTTTGGCAAATTGGTGGATGCTTGTATTTAATTTATCTATCATTTCGTCAAAAGTAATTTTGTTTTGCAGGTATTGAGAAATAAAACGATACTCCAAACCGAAGCTCTCCAATTTTTTCCAGGTCAATCCGGCTGAATGCAGGTTTTTTACTTCTTCTATCATCCCCTGTGCAAGTCTTTCTTTCAGCCGCGCTGTAATACGTTGCCGCAGCTCCGACCTTTCCCAGTTGATGCCCAGCACTACGGCATCGATATCCGGCTTCTCTTGTTGCTCTTGGCCTTTTATAGCCCGGGCTCTTTCAATCTCGATTGCCTGTATTAGTCTCTCCGGATCGTCAAGGTCGGTCTTGTTGTGCAACCGTGGTTTTGATGCCTGGAGCATTTCTTGCAGTTGTTTTTTCGAATGGAGGCTTAGCATCTTGCGCAATTCGTGATCAGGCAGAACCTTGGGCATATTATATCCTGCCAGTACTGACTCCAAATAAAGGCCTGTTCCCCCGACCATAATCGGCATAATCCCTTTCCGGCGGAGTTGGGTAAATATTTCATAGAATCCATTTTGGAACTCAAATAAGCTAAATTCGCTCTGAGGATTTATGATATCTATCAGGTGATAGGGAATTTTCCTGCCGCCAATAAGATACTGATTTAAATCTTTACCTGTACCGATATCCATGCCTTTATAAACCTGGCGGGAATCGGCTGAAATTATTTCCCCCTGCAAATCATAGGCAAGTTGAGCTGCGAGTTGAGTCTTACCCGATGCTGTCGGGCCCAAAATCACAATCAAATTTTTCGCCATATTTTAAAATTATCGTTTTTTCGCGTGTAAGCAACCAAGGTTTTTATTATTGTTTTATCTTCCCGAATTGATCTTCTGGGCGCTTGGCTGGCACTGCCCAGATCTAACATCATATCTTTATGCTTAGTCTATTTTGAGGCTAAAAAAAGCGGCGATGTTTTAAAACCTTTTGAATGCAGTTTTCCGCCTTAAGACATTTCTGTTTCCCGTTACTCCCCGTCGCTTCGCTCATGGGATTAATTCGACTAACAAACATTACTTCGCTATGCTTGTTTTCAATTGTACCTCACAATCCCCATTCGCTCCGCTCAAGGGATAATTCGTCCAACAAATTTCAGGGCACTACGCTTCTGAAATTTGGGACTCATTAAAAAAAATGCCCCAGATAATGGGGCATTTTCCATTCAAATTAAGTTCTTATTAATTGGAATTATTATAGCGGCTGAACATTTGTCGCGCTGGGACCTTTGTTTCCCTGCTCAATATCGAAGCGAATTCTTTGACCCTCATAAAGAGTCTTAAATCCTGTTCCTGCAATAGCGCTATAATGAACAAAAACATCTCCACCTTCGTCGTTTTCAATAAACCCAAAACCCTTCTTCTCGTTAAACCACTTCACTTTCCCTTCTGCCAAAGCTAAAACCCCCCTTTCAAATATTTGCTTCTCGCCGGATACAAATCCTGGAGAAACTAAAAAAACCGCACGAATTCCCTTTCTCACTTCAAGAATTCATTGCGGTTAATTTTTCTCTTCCCAAAACTCAGCACTAACTACTTCCTGCCAAAAGTCGCCCCTGCAATCCATAATAATATTGCGACTTTCTTATGTTATTTGAAGCCGTAGCACTATTTTTATTCAAAATCAAGTTTTTTTTCGCAATTTTTTTTCGTGAAACTCCAATTCTAATGAAACTCAGATATTACAAACGCAGTGCAGTAATATCTGTCAGTTGAATTATCCCACGTGCGAAGCTAAGTGGGACGATATTGGAATGAGACCCAAGTTTCAGAAACAAAGTGCACAACCTAAAGGTCACTGCCGCTGAAGCTTGCAGGTCGAATTATCCCACGAAGCCGCGGGTATAATACCCCTCAGCGAGCTTTGAAATCGGTTCCCAAAGCTTGCTTTGGGATTCATACCCATGATTGCTTTTTATTCAATTACGTACTTTCGTAAAACATTTATAAGCTCTTTTTCTTTGCCCAGATAAAAATGGTCAGCTCCGGAAATTATCTCCAGTTTTGCCTGTATTTCCTTAATTTGTTTTTTTATAGCTTCCGGATCACAAAACTGATCTTGATCACCACAAATAATTAAACCAATATCCCCGGTTAATTTTTCCCAATCGAAATCAAAATAATTATTAGGCGGCGAAACAAATACGCTATCCGTAAAAATATCGCTATTTCGCTCCATAACTTTTGACCCGACCCACGAGCCAAAAGAATAACCGGCAAAAAATATATTGGATATTCCATTATTTATTAAATATTCGTAGACGAAAAAAATATCCTCCATTTCCCCTCTTCCTTCATCATATATACCTGTACTCCGGCCAACACCGCGGAAATTAAATCTCAATGTAGTATAATTTTCGGCGGCAAATGCTTCCTGAATCGCTTCCACTACGTTGTTCTGCATAGAACCGCCCATAAGGGGATGCGGATGACAAATAATAACTCCTCGTTCTTCCGAAGATTTATGCCATAATCCTTCAATAATCAGAGAACCATTTTTAATAAATATTCGCTCTTCCGGCATATTTCCTTCATTCAAATCGAACCGGTTAAATGACAGGCACAAAATTTTTCATCTTCAATTTGCATAAGTACGGGCTCTTGTTCGGAACAAATCACTCCCTTATCAGGACAACGGTTCTGGAAATTGCAGCCCCGGTTATTTTCAGTTCCTGCTTCCCCTTTTATTGTCGCTATTCTTCTTTTTCCTGCCGGATCACACTCGGGCAGGGCCGAAAGCAGCATCCGCGTATACGGGTGAAACGGATGCTCATAAATCTCCCTGTTTTCCGCTAATTCGACAATCCGGCCTAAATACATAACAGCAATGCGATCGGACATATGTCTTATCACATTAAGATCGTGAGAAATAAACAAATAAGTCAGGCCAAAATCCTGTTTTAAATCTTTGAGCAAATTCAGAATCTGAGCCTGAATAGATACATCCAGTGCGGAAACGGGCTCATCGGCAATAATCAATTCGGGCTGAAGAACAAGCGCCCGCGCAATTCCGATACGCTGTCTCTGGCCGCCGCTGAACTCATGCGGATAACGATGCGCCTGTTCTCTGCTCAGACCAACTTTCTCCATCAATTGGGTCACAGATTCCCGGCGCTGATCTTTATTGCCGATTCGCTGTATGGTTAAAGGTTCTTTGATTATGCTTGCTGCCGATTTACGGGGGTTGAGCGAGGAATATGGATCCTGAAAGATTAATTGTACGTTGCGGCGGTATGCTTTTAGGGCTTTTCTATCATATAAAAAAATATCTTCGCCTTTAAAGTAAATATTACCGGAGGAAGGTTTTTCCAATCTGGCTATCAGGCGAGCCAGAGTGGATTTCCCGCAACCGGATTCGCCGACCAAGCCCAATGTTTCTCCTTTGTATATTTGCAAACTGACATTATTTACCGCGGAAATTACTCTTTTTTTTGAATTCCAAATAGAGCCGCTCAAATTGTATTTCTTGTGTAGTTTTTTTATTTCGATTAATGATGGGGTCATTTGGTATCAGTTAATTTAGTTTTCCTTTTTTTGTATTTCCGAAGATTTCCAGCAGGCGACAAAATGCCCCTGTTCTATCTCAGCTAGCGAAGGTTCTTCTTGAGCACAATGGCTATCCGCATAAGAACACCTCTCATAGAAACGGCAGCCGGGTGCCAGATTGTATAAACTGGGAACAGAACCCGGAATGGTCTTAAGATATTTCTGTTGTTTTTTATCCACACCCACGCATCGGGCCGGAAGCGATGCCATCAAACCTTGGGTATAGGGATGCAAGGGCTTTACGAAAATTTGCCCGGCAGTCGCACTCTCCACTATTTTACCAGCATACATTACCGCAATTTTTTGGGCCTCCTGAGAAATAATGCCGAGATCATGCGAAATTAAGACAACCGTCATTTGATTTTTTTTCTTGAGCTCCGAAATCAGATCCAAAATTTGCGCCTGGATAGTAACATCAAGCGCGGTGGTAGGTTCATCGGCCAAAAGCAGTTGGGGATGGCAGGACATGGCCATCGCGATCATCACTCGCTGGCGCATCCCGCCGCTGAGCTGATGGGGATAATCTTTCACCCTTTTTTCCGGATCGGGAACTCCCACTTCGCGCAATTGCGAGACAGCCAGCGCCATTGCTTTTTTCGCCGGAAGGTTTTTATGCAGCCGGACGGCTTCCGCGATTTGTTCTCCGACGCGAAATACCGGGTTTAGTGAAGTCATTGGCTCCTGAAAGATCATGGCAATTTCACTGCCGCGTTTGGCGCGCATTTCTTCAGAGGACAGCGCCAATAAATTCGTACCGGAAAATATCACTTCACCATTAATGATTTTGCCGTTGGCAGGGATGAGACGCATAATAGAAAGAGCGAGCATGGTCTTTCCACAACCGGATTCGCCGACAATCCCCAGTGTTTCGCCGGAATTGATGCTTAACGATACTCCATCAACAGCCTTGATTCTTCCCCGGGCGGTATCAAATACCGTCACTAAATCTTTTATTTGCAAAAGCGGCGGCATAGATTAATTTCCGGCGCGATTGCGCAAAAATTCAACCAGCAACCGAACAGTAACTCCCGATGCTCCTTTGGGGATATAATCTTTATCTTTGTCCGTCCAGGCCGGGCCGGCGATATCCAAATGCACCCAGGGAAAATCTCCCACAAATTTGCTTAAAAACGCCGCGGCGGTGATGGTACCGGCGGCGCGACCGCCGCTGTTTTTATAATCGGCAATATCACTTTTAATTTGCTCATGATATTTTTCCCACAAAGGCAGTTCCCAAACAAGTTCGCCGGTTGCCTGGGCGGCCTTATTTATTTCACTTTTGAGTTTATCATCGGTGCCCAGCATACCGATTACATCATCTCCCAGCGCGATGATGCAGGCACCGGTAAGAGTGGCAACATCAATAATCGCCGCCGGCTTATACTTAGAAGCGTAAGCCAGCGCGTCGGCTAAAATCAGCCGGCCTTCGGCGTCAGTATTGATAACTTCGATCGTTTTCCCGGAATAGGACTTTAAAATATCGCCCGGTTTATAAGCGGTGCCGCTGGGCATATTTTCCGTGGCGGGAATAAGCCCGACAATATTGAGCGGCAATTGCAAATCAGCAGCAGCCATAATTGCGCCCATTACCGCGGCTCCGCCGGACATGTCCGATTTCATTTCATCCATCTTCTCGGCTGGTTTGATGCAAATTCCACCGCTGTCGAAGGTCATTCCTTTGCCTACAAGAACAATAGGCACTGCATTTTTTTTGCCGCCTGTATATTCCAGTATAATAAATTTTGGCTCCTGAGAGCTCCCCGAGGCGACGCCCAACAGCGAATTCATCCCCAGTTCCTTCATTTTGGCTTTATCCAACACCTTACAGGAAACATTTTTCCGGCTGGCAATTCCTTGCGCCTTTTTCGCGAGAATTGTCGGTGTCATTTCGTTTCCCGGGGCGGAAACCAGGTCACGCGTGAAATATACGGCTTGTATAATTACCTGTGTTTTTTTAATTGCGGCTGCGACCAGAGAGAAATCTTTTTCGTGAGCGATAATATTCAATTGTTCCATGTTCTTTAAATCTTTGCGGTCAACAGTTTTGAAAGGCGTGTATTGATAAAGCCCTAAAAGCGCTCCTTCCACCACGGCTTGCGCAACTTTATCTTTCGCGTCGGGAAGAAGATTCCAGTTGATGGAAGTTGCCGCTTCTTTGATGTTTATACTTCGCAAATGTTGCATGACCTTGGCCAAGGCGATACGCAGTTTTTCCAGATTAAATTCGTTCTGCTTGCCCAAGCCAACCAGGGCGATTCTTTTTGCCGGCAGTAGTCCTCTGGTATAAATTACCGATATTTGAGATGGTTTGGCCTCAAAATCATGATTAGCGATCAATTCACTGATTAATCCATTAGTTTTTTGATCAATCTCCAATGCCTTGCCGGTCAATTTCTTTTGATCTTCAAACAATGCTAAAACAATGGCCTGGCTTTTTGTGTCGGCGAGCTTCCCTTTCTGGACAGATATTTTCACCACAATCCTCCTAACTTCTTTCCCTAAAAAATTTTAGTTATCCCAATATCTCTTTTTCGAAGATAGCATATAGCCCTAAAAAGTCAATCCCGCGGCGCCCGCTCGGAGGGGCTCCACTGATTAGGTAGTGTCGAAAAACCAAAAGGAAATACTTGGTGATTTACTGCAATGTTATAGCGTTGCGGCGCAGGCAGGCACTAATGTTTTTCTCATTAGTCTTTAAAATGAATTTCAGGTAATTGATGTTTTTTTCTATCGCTTCGGTATAAAGATTTTTTTCGACGTTCCATCTTTCCCTGAAATGATTAACCATATGCCTGTTGACGTTGCCCAAATCTTTCTCCAGGCGGGTCTTAGCGATATAATAAAAATTCGTTGTTTTTTTTAAAAGATCAAGTTCGCCGTCAAATCCGGAAACTTTTCCTTCCTCAAATTCATGGAAAAGGGGGATTAGTTTTTCCAGATAAAGTCTGTCGGCCATCTGCCCCAGCAAGTCCGCTGTCCCGAGAATCTTGCCGATAATTTCGATATTGGCGGAGGAAAACGTAATTTTTTTAATATCTATACTCAGGCCGGTGCAATTTAAGATATCGGCAAAGTTTTCTAAATCATCCCGGAAATACTTTTCGTGGGCATAATAATCCTGCACAAACATTATGCTTCTTTTGATGCGCACGAGAGTGTATTTGGCGCCGGTTCCGGCATTATCATCATCCGCTTGAATGTAGCCCGTATCGTGCATCAGCGCGCTGATTAATCCCAGATTTATTTCCTTATCCGTAAATTTTATCCCCTGCAAAAAGGCGCCGTGCAGGAGACGCGCCAGGGCCAGCACAACCAGCATGGTGTGTCGGAAATCATGGTAGTTGGTGTTGCACTTTCGAAATCCCGGATAATGACCGCGAAACAGT
>JBEKMF010000022.1:0-21982 GCA_050008655.1 Smithellaceae bacterium | reverse complement strand
GGTGGTTGTCCTTTTAACCGCAACTTTCTGCTTTGCCGAGTATACGGCAGGTGCCGCAGGCAATTTCCCCTATTTCCAGCTGGGCTGCCTGATCGTCGGCGGTTTGATTGTGGTTTCTTTAAAACGTAAATATGAACAGATGTATACTACGGAAGCAGTCGGTGTCTTCGCTCTTTATACCATCTTGATGGCTCTTTTCACCAATCCGGTAATCGAAGCGGTGAAGACTATCGTCAGCTAAGAAGATCATATTGAGCAAGATTCCTTCCAACGGAAGGAGATCAAGCTGAGGTAAAGAGGGACGGATAATGCAAGCGACACACAAAACACAATTAGAGCAATACATGAGTTTCGGTTCGATTTTGCTGCTCTCGGCCTGGGGATTCGCGATGGTGATTGCTTCTTTCCTGTTCCTCTACATTGGGCACTTACTGGACGGTATTTCACTTACTGGACGGTATTTTCAAAACAGCGCCTAACTTCATGCTGGGTCTATTTTTCCTCGCCATTTTCCTCAGTGTAATGAGGCTCTATCAGGAAGCCTGGAAAAAGAGAAAGGATGTTTAGCCTCCATCAGTAACATTAAATCATGATCTGCTAATATATGTCCCCCCTTAAAGTGAAATGCTTTAAGGGGGATTTTTTTATGATTTTTTTCAATTAATGCATAATTTATTTTGACCATGTACTGTAAAGAATAAACCACAGTATTTTGCCGTATTCCATTGAGACTTTTTTCCAATCTGTTAATGACAGATCCCAGTAATCCGCTGGTGCTTTTTCGTAACGCGTAGGAACAAAATAAAAATTACCTTCATCACTGCCAAATACTCTGGAGATGATTAACTTGATTCTTCTCATGTGATAAGGCGAACTCACTAATATTGCAGAAGTTAACTTATAATTAGACATTATCTTTTGCGCCTCGATAATTTCCCAATGTGTATCTTCATAAAAGCGAGTTTGATCATCATTATCTTTTTTATCGCTTCTATTGGGAAATAAATCTGTAGACATCCCTTCCAGTTGTCCTTTTCCAAAAATTCGATAGGCTTTGTAATAGGCCGGGATAATCAGGTAATCGGCCATTCCTTCACTCATTAATCTATAAGCTTCTTTTTTACGGGCATTAAAATCCGAGCCTAAAAAAAGAATGATTGAGTCTGCTTTCTCATATTTTGAAGAGTAAAGCAAAAATCCAGGTGCATACAAAATAAATCCTCCCGATATAACCAATAGTATAATACAGAAGGCAATGCATTTATTGAATTTTATCATGAAAATGTCCTTGACATTCCTAATAATTATTTATATTAAATACATCAGCTTCAAATAGAGTCTTGTCCCTAATTGAGAAATCGAACGGAAAGCTACGGGTCGTAATAAGTAGCAATACCGCCAATGGTAAGTCAAGTTATCTGGGCGGTTTTTTTATTCTATGATATAATGTACTATATAAACTTAAATAAATTGTAAAGAGTTTATAACTGCTATGAATAAATTTTTGATTGAAAGCAACTGTCCTGTAATCAATAAAAAAAGTCCTGGCAATTGCCTTTATGCCTATATTATGGAAACCATAGATTTAGGCATTGTTATTCTGGGTGTAAAAGAGAAGGAAATTGTTTTCAAAAATAAATTTGCTTCCGACCTGTTTCAAGACAAAGATGATAATCTGGGATATAAAGCTTTTCTGACATTGCTTTTATCCGAGTATGGAAAGGTTCCAACCAACGAGGTTATAGGTAAAGCTTATACCTTGTGGTATAAAAACCGCCTTTTAGGTTACACACCCTATATGATCTCCGACCGCTTTATCTGGGTTATCATTAGAGACATTACAGAAAGAAGACGTTTGGAATCAATTGCCGAAGCTGTCAATTCAATGGAAAATATCAGCTACATTTTTTCCGGTATCCGGCACGAGTTGGGAAACCCCATTAATTCCATTAAAATGACCTTGAGCGTTCTTAAAAAGAATCTTAATGATTACTCGAAAAATGCGGTAGAAAAATTTGTCGATCGAGCTATGACTGAAATTTCTCGCGTCGAATTTCTTTTACAGGCACTAAAAAGTTTTAGCATATTTGAAAATCCTAATATTCAAAACATAGCATTAGAAGAGTTTTTAATCCGTTTTATCTCGCTTGTTTCCAACGATTTGAGTCAATCACGAATTAAAATCAGTAAATTGATTGTTCCACCGGTAGAAAAAATAAGCGCTGACCCGCGTCTTTTACACCAAGTCATGCTAAATTTGATTACCAACGCTTCGGATGCTTTAAATAACTGTGAAAATCCGAATATTTTTATCAGAGCTGAAAAAAAAGAGGGGCATGTAACTATTACCGTTGAAGATAATGGCATCGGCATGTCCGATGAAGAACAAACTAATCTATTCAAACCATTTTATACGACTAAGCCACAAGGTACCGGCCTAGGCTTGATGATTACTTTGAAAATGGTAACGCTGATGAAGGGCAACATGGAAATAAAAAGTTTTAAAGATATGGGAACAAAAGTAACCGTCTTCATTCCCGAAGGCAAGAAAGATGAACAAAACTAAAAGAAAAATTCTTATTATTGATGATAACGATATCTTTTGTGAATCGGTAAGAGACGTACTGAGTGATGAATCAACGGAGGTTCTAACTGCTAATACCGGCAAAAGCGGCCTGAAAATATGCACGGAAGCAAAAATTGATGTCGTAATTTTGGACCAAAAGTTGCCCGATACAGAAGGGGTCGCCCTCTGTCCTTCCATATTGCAACACAACGACCAAACAAAAATAATTTTTGTCACAGCCTATCCCAGTTTCAGCAATGCCGTAGAAGCGATAAAAGTAGGTGCGCATGATTATCTTTCCAAGCCTTTTGAAATGGCTGAGTTGGAACTTACGGTAAGACAGGCTTTTCGCACGCAAGAATTGGAAAAAACCGAACAAATCCAAAACTACCATGATAAAAAAGAAAGCGAAGAAATTAATCTTATCTCCGGTCAAGGAGTTTTTGATGAAATTCGCAAAATGATCGATTTAGCCGCAGCCAGCGATGCGCCTGTCTTGATTACTGGAGAAACCGGCACCGGCAAAAATGTTGTCGCCCGCGCTATTCATTATAAAAGCAATTTGCCTAAAAAACTGTTTCTAACAACAAATTGCGCCGCGTTTCCGGAAAGCCTTATTGAGGCAGAATTATTCGGCTCAGAAAAAGGCGCATTTACCGGCGCAACATCTTTGCGTCGGGGGATTTTTGAATTAGCTGACGGGGGAACTCTTGTTTTGGATGAGATCGCTTCCATGCCTATTCATTTACAATCGAAATTGCTGGGGATTTTGGAAGAAAAACGAATTCGTCGCGTGGGCGGGGAATTATTTAAACCCATTAATGTCCGGATCATTGCCATTTCTAATAGTGATCTCGAAGAGGCGATAAAAAATAAGCTTTTTCGTGATGACCTTTACTACCGGCTCAGTGTTATACGCATTCACATTCCTCCGTTGAGGGAAAGAAAGCAAGATATTCCCAAGCTATGTGAATACTTTATCGCTAAAATGGCTAGAGATACCAATACCCGGCTTGCCGATTCGGAACTCAGCAAATTAATAGAGTATAGGTGGCCGGGGAATGTCCGGGAGTTAAAAAATGTAATAGAAAGAGCTTTGATTATTCAACATGGACGTTACCTCAAGCCCTCACAAATGCTCAAAGATGGTTATAATTTATCCCCCTCCGTCATTAATAATTATGAGAATAAAGAAACTGAAGTGCTAACGCTGGAAGCTATGGAAAAAAAGTGTATTGAACAAGTGTTGGAAAAACACAAAGGTAATTACTCACAGACGGCAAGGGCACTGGGAATTTCCCTATCTACTTTAAAGCGAAAAATTAAATTTTACCAACTCACGCATACCAGCTCAACACATCCGAACTAGGCCATAATAGGCTATCCATTTTGAACCAATTGCTTTTCCCGAAAAAACTTTTCCTATTATAATCACTTGAAATAAATAAGCTATCAGCAAAATGGTTTAATCTGGCATCGCAATTGCTTTATGTGTCATTAGTTATTTGTTGATCACTGTTACGGTAAAATATAAACCACTGAAAATTATTGGAGAGTATTATGACAAACGGATTAAGCAATTTTGAAGTTCTCAAACAAAAAATATCTACTTTACCCAAAGACGATTTTCTGAAAGGACGCCAACCCCGTGTAGGGGAAGTACTAATTGTCGATGATGAAGAAGGCTTTGTTTTAAGTCTTGCCGACGGATTGAGCGTTTATAGAAAATACTTTAATTTACGAACAGCTCCGAATGGAGCTGAAGCTGTAAAAATCTTAAAATTATCTCCAATTGATTTGGTTATTACCGATTTGAGCATGCCTAAGATGGACGGCTTTGAACTTTTGGCCTATATGAACCGGAACTACCCTAAAATCCCTGTCATCTTGATGACGGCTTACGGTACTCCTAAAATTGAAGAAATTGTCAGCAATATGGGTATTTTTCGTTATTTGGAGAAGCCGTTGGATATAAATTCCGTTGCCGATAATATATTTGATGCGCTCGGAATCAAAACTTCGCCCTTCGAATCAAAAACACAAATGCCCGGACAACGACAGAAACCAGAGATGCAATCTTCTTCATCGTCAACTTTCGGTGAGCGTACCGGCCTTTCTTCTACTGATGTACAATCTAAAATTGCTATAGCAAAAAAAGTTTCTGAAGAAGGAAAAAATAAAGCAAAGCTTGAAGATCAATCCAAAGCTGAAATGGCAGGCAAATCCAAATCAATGGCAACTTTTGGTTCACGCACCAGTCTTTCTCTTACTGAGTTGGAAAAAATGCGAGAAGAAGCACGCATGAAATTAGAGGGTAGGGCCAAAGATGATGTAGGAAAAAGATCTTTTGAAGATGCGGAAAAGAAAACTCTAGAAACAGCTGAAAAGCGAGCCATATTAGAAGCCAAGGCCAAAGCGGAGGCTGAAAGATTTGCCCGAGAAGAAGCACAACGTAAGGCAAACGAAGCTGAAGAAAGAGTCCGGCAGGAAGCGCTGGCCAGAGAAGACGCGGAAATGAGAGCAAAAGCCGCAACCAAAGCTAAAACCGAAGCTGAAGAAAGAGCAAGGCAGGAAGCACTGGCCAGAGAAGACGCGGAAATGAGAGCAAAAGCCGCAGCCAAGGATAAAGCGGAAGCGGAAGAAAAAATGAGACAGGAAACGCTAGCCAGGGAAGAAGCAGTTAAAAAAACAAAAGCCGAGGCCGCAGCTAAAGCGGAAGCGGAAGAAAAAATGAGACAGGAAACGCTAGCCAGGGAAGAAGCAGTTAAAAAAACAAAAGCCGAGGCCGCAGCCAAAGCGGAAGCGGAAGAAAAAGCTAAACAAGAGGCTGAGCTTAAAGCCAAAGAAGCGCAAAACCAAGTGAACGATAAATCACAAAAAGATCCAAAAACAGAAACAAAACAAAAGCTAAGTGCATGGAAAAAGCGCTAAACAAAATACAATTAAGGTGAGCATTTATGAATGTGGCAAAATTAAACGCGGCTGTTGAACTTCTTAAGAACAATTTAGGAGAAAGCTTGCTGTCCACGGCAATTGCCATGGATGTTGATGGACAACCAATTGCTAGTTTTAATTCCAGCCCTAAATTTGCTGCGCTCATTGTAAAAGTAATTAACGTCATAAACGATGCCACAAGAATAGGCGGTTTGCCGCAGATTGGAAGATATGTAACTTTTGATTTACAGGACGACAGAGTCCTTGTGGTGCTGCCTTTAGGCGAATACATATGGGGTATTCTTTTAGACAGCGCTAAAACGCAAATGGGACTTTTGTTGAATATTGAAATTCCCAGGGCTATTGATGCGTTTGCCGAAGCCGTTTCTTAATTATGGTGTTTACCCGCTGCCCTGAATAATTATCCAATAAAAGGACCACAGAAAAGCGGGGATACAAAATAATTTGATAAACCAGTTAATCAGGGAGAATTAAAATGCGTAAACCAACTTCTTTTACCACTGGACCGCAAAAAGACATTATATCCAACGCACCACAGGTGGAGGAACTTTTAAAGAATCTTGAATTTCACAAATCTATTCAAAGTATAAATAATCGCATAAACAGCGCCGAAAGTATAAAAGAAATAATTCTTGAAATCAAAGAGGATATCCGCAATCTTTTTAACATTCATGTTTTAACAATTTATGTGTTCGATAAGGTTAAAAAGGAAGTTTATTCGATGTATTTAGAGGATTCTGCAATTAAAGAAATCCACTTACCCGTGAATAACTCATCTATTGCCGGTTATGTGGCAAATAACAAAAAAATTGTTCTAATCGCCGATGTTTACAATGAACGTGAGTTAAAAAGCATTAATGAACAGTTGAAGTTCGATCATAGCTCGGACAAGAAGTTGGGAGTATTATCAGGTCAAGTTTTAGCAATTCCAATTCTGTACGAACGTAATATCATGGGCGTAATGGAAGTAACAACTCAAAGAGGCGGGGATAAAATTGACGATTATCGTCAAATTTTCCTGGATGAAATATGCAGCGTGTTGGGAATTGCTTTTTATAATCAGGAAAAGTTCAGCAAACAGCGCCGCCATTCAAAATTCGATTACTTAATCAGACATGGCCACATAACCCAAGCATATATAGATAAAGCCACAGAAGAAGCGCGCGAGCAAAAAGAGTCTATTGAAAACGTTCTTATTCATAAATATAGAGTTTCGAAAGATGATATTGGCATGTCTCTGGCCGAATATTACAATTGTCAATTTGTTACCTTCAACGATAAATTGCCTATACCTGGAGACTTGCTGAGAAATCTTAAAAAGCCTTATTTAAAACGTGAACTATGGGTTCCCTTGGAAAGAGTTGACGGCAAAATCCGCGTTCTTGTCGATGACCCGACAAATATTATCAAAAGAGATACCATTGAAGGCCTCTTAAAAACAAAATCAGTTAAATATGATGTTTCTTTAGCTGATGACATTTTGAAATATATTGACCGTTTTTACTCATCACCACAGGATAATTCATCCATAGATGAGATACTGGGTAAATTGGAACAAGATGAAGAGGTCATTGAAGAAGAAGATGGAGAAATTATCACAGAATCACATAGCGTCATTATGCAACTAGTCAATAGAATTATAAATGACGCATATAACCGCCGTGCGTCGGACATTCATATTGAACCTAACACCGATACTAAAAACGTCGAAGTGCGTTACCGGATTGATGGAGAATGTTCTCTTTATCAGACATTACCATATAATTACCGTGCGGCAGTCGTTTCCCGTATTAAAATAATGTCTAACCTCGATATCACAGTAAAAAGATTACCGCAGGACGGAAAAATCAAATATAAGCGGGCGGGTGATGAAGAAATCGAATTGCGCGTCGCCACAATACCTACTCAAGGTGGCGGTGGCGCGGAAGATATAGTTATGCGTATTTTGGCCAAAGGAAAAACAATGCCTCTGGAGGAGATGGCACTATCCAAACGAAATTACTCCGAAATATTGAGGATAATGGAACAGCCCTACGGAATGATTTTATGCGTTGGTCCTACAGGCTCCGGTAAAACAACAACCCTGCATGCAGGTCTCAAGCATATCAATACCCCGGGCAGAAAAATATGGACGGCCGAAGACCCTGTGGAAATCACCCAACACGGACTTAGACAAGTGCAAGTGCAGCCAAAAATAGGATTTGACTTTGCCGCGGCAATGCGGTCTTTCTTGCGCGCTGATCCGGACATCATCATGGTCGGTGAAATGCGTGATTTTGAAACAGCTAAAATTGGTGTGGAAGCCTCGCTTACCGGACACCTTGTTTTAAGCACGCTGCACACCAATAGCGCACCGGAAACGATTGTCCGGCTATTGGATATGGGCATCGACCCGTTAAACTTCGCTGATGCTCTACTCGGCATTCTGGCGCAGCGGCTCGTCCGAACGCTATGCAAAAAATGCAAGGAAGCCTATCACCCCAGCAAAGAAGAGTACGAAGAAATTGTCGAAACATATGGGAAAGAGTATTTTGCCCAGTTGAATATTCCTTATAATAACGATTTATTTCTCTATCGTCCTAAAGGTTGCGGTACTTGCGAGGGCACAGGCTACCTGGGACGTATGAGTATTCATGAGCTTCTTATTGCCTCAGATAACATTAAAAGAATGATTCAAAAACATGAGCATGCCGAACAAATTCGTAACACAGCAATTGCTGAAGGTATGACCACCCTGCTGCAAGACGGTATCATCAAAGCAATTGAGGGACATACAGATTTAAAGCAAGTGAGACGCGTTTGTATAAAATAAGACTAATTTCGGAAAATATTAAAGCTATGAAAAATCTAATCGACTCAATAAATATAACACTAGAAGTGCTTCAAAATTATAATGATTTTCTTTCGACAAATAAAAGAAATGATGAAAGCGAAAAAATATTCAAGCAGCAGTATTTCAATTCAAAAGATTATAGTGTTAAAAACAAGCGCAAGATCAGGTAATTTTTCCCAGTATTCTACTTATAAATTTAAGATATAAAATAATCAAACCAAGAAATATCCTCCAAGTTGTTTAAAAAACCAACGTCATTAATAAACATTTTAGTCTACTTACTTTATGTTTTAGCTTGATGATAAGCTTTTTTTATTTACAGGGCAAAAATGATTCTTAGCAATTTTCTAAGTTGTGTCGCCAAAATAATTTACCGAGAATATGTAAATTTCAGTTTCTTTATCTTTCCATGCTTGTCGTGGCAAGCCGGCTTTACAGCAAGTTTCCTGTAAAAAACATTCCCGATCCCATCCGTATTCGACAGCCACTTGCGGCAATAATAGACCTGATTTATGGCCGCATACTATGTATAAGCCGTGCGTCCCCACTTCAATTTCATCGATATTTTTAATACACTTCAGCGGACTGAGTACCGATACTTCGAAGGTCAAATCTTGAATTTCCTCGGCCTTTAATGATGGAAACCGGGGATCATGAAACGCCGCCGCCACAGCCATTTCCCGTACAGTTTCCCAAAGCGGTTTAACTGCTTTTATGTAACCGATACAGCCGCGTAAATGGCCCTGTTTTTTCAAAGTCACAAACGCGCCCCTTCTCTCCTTGAGCGTTTGTGACTCCAGTGTTAATTTTGGCATTTCCTTATCACTGAATTTAGCCATGATTGCTTTTTTAACAATATCCAGAAGAGTAGTTTTTTCTTTTTCCGTCAGTTCCATATAGGCTCCATTTTGCTGTACCAAATAGTATTCAGAAGAATACCAAAGCGGTAAGAAAAGTCCCCTTTAGGCTGCCCAATACCTTGCCTAGAGAAAACAAGCAGCTAAGACATAGCGGCAGCCGATTAAAGATGATTTGCCATTATTTATAGTAAGCTGCCGAGGCATATCCAACAACGGAACTTTTATCGCCAGTTACATCTCCGGAATTTGCATATTTCAAAAGACGTGCTCTATTTGCACCCAACATTTGTGCTGCCAGCATAGCCACCACCATTGGACCGCCGCCGCATGCCTCAGCAGTCCCATCGCCGAGAGTTTCCATAAGACCTGCTGCGTCGCTTTCTTTCAAATGCCGCAAAATAACTTCATCCAACTTTTTTGCCGTGTTGTAATCGTGAAAATGAGATAAATCGGAGCTGGCTACAATCAATATCTTCCTGCCTCCGGCCGCCTGATGAATTGTTGCAGCAAGCTTACGACAGGTATTTTCGTTCTGATCGCCCATTACCAAGGGAACAAAGGAAAAATCACCCAGCGCCACCTGCATAAAAGGAAGTTGAATTTCTAAAGAATGTTCCTGTAAATGAGCTGCCGGCATCTCCTTAATTATTTCATTCGAATCCTTAATTGCTTCAGCCAGGGGTTCATTTACGGAAACAATGCCCAGCGGCGTCTCGTAACCGCCTCTGCTGTATATGGACACACCGGAAAAAGCAACACGGTGGCTCGGGCCAATAACTACAACCGCGTCATATTTTTTCCCGTAGATAAACTTGTAGGCATAGGCGGCAACTTGTCCCGAATATATGTAGCCGGCATGCGGTGCTATTAAAGCCACGATTTCTCCTTCCACCGCCAGATCCGGCACTGCTTTAAAGTAATTCTTAATATCTTTTCTCAGAACGGAAGGATCTCCTGGATACCAGGAACCGGCTATTACTGATTTTCTTAAAACATTTATATCTGTTATCATTTAAATCGCCAGATTGCCCCCTGGGGTGTATCTAAGACATCAACCCCGAGTTCGATAAGTTGTCGTCTCATGAAATCTGCTTCCGGCCAATTGCCGGCAGCTCTCGCCTTTTCTCTTTTATGAATAAGTTCAGTTATTCCCTGGTCGGCGGATTGCTGACTAAAATCCATTACGCCCAGGATGTTGTTAATACTCTTAAGCGCTGTTAGAATTTTTTGGGCATCACCTTTGCCGATCACTCCCCGGGCCAGCGGCGAATTTAACTTGCCGATAAAATCGAAAAGAGCCGCCAGCGCACCGGCAATATTCAAATCATCATCTAAAGAAACCAGAAGGCCATAGTTGAGATCGTAAATCAACTGATCGACTTCGGCAAGATCCGCCGCATCAACATTAACAGCGCCCAGCCGGGAAATAAAAGTATCGATTTTATTAACCGTATTCTTTGCCGTCCCTAACGCTTTCTCGGAATAATTGATCGGCTTGCGATAATGCATCCCCAGCAGAAAAAATCGTATATCCCTACCATTGTAACCATTTTGCCTTAATTGAGCCAGTGGTAGAGAATTATTTAAAGAACGAGACATCTTTCGTCCATTAACTAATACCAGCTCAGCGTTAACCCAATAATTAGCTCCGCCGTGGCCGGAGAATGCCTTATTAATAGCCAAAATATTTTCACAATGGGGAAACGCTTCATCAGTTCCACTAATGTGGATGTCATAAACTGTACCCAGATATTTCTGAGAAATAGCCGCACATTCCAAATGCCAGCCGAACCTAACATTGCCCCACTTAGTCTTATGATAAATACCTCTTTTCAACTCTCCTAGGCTTGCTCTTTTCAGCAGGGCAAAATCAACCGGGCTGTCTTTTTCATAGTCGTCAAGATCAATAGACTTACCCATCCTCGTCTTGCTTAAATCAACATTGGAAAGACGACCGTAATCGGCCATTTTGGAGATGTCGTAATATACAGAATGTAATTTTTCATACGCATAATTCTTATCGACTAATTTCTCGACAATTTTAAGCATTTCTTCAACATTTTCGGAAGCCTTGACGTAAATATTATCCTGATGGATATTTAGACATTTTGCGTCTTCCAGAAATACCTGCAAATATTTATCCGAATAGTCGGCAAGTTCCATCATTGCTTTTTCCGATCCCTTAACCGACTTATCGGTCAGATCGACAATGTCCAGAACATGTTTGACTTTGTAGCCTTTGTAAATCAGATAGCGGTAAATTAAATCGGCAACAACCAGACGCCGGTAATTCCCCAGATGAGGCGCATCATGAACTGTCGGCCCGCAGGTACGCATTTGCACTTCCTCGGCTTTCACCGGCTTGAAGAGAGTTTTTCGGCGCTTTAAAATATTATAAAGATTCAGAGTGGAGAGATCTTTCTTCACGGCAAATAATTCAGTGCTTAAATAGCGCTCGCCGCTATCCGGAAAAATAACCACAATCATGCCTTTTTCCATTTCTCGGGATTTTTGAGCAGCAACAAACATGGCTGCTCCGGAACTCATACCCGCAAGTATACCTTCTTTTTGGGCGAGTCTTCGGGACATCTCAAAAGCGTCTTCATCTAAGATATTCACTTTTTCATCAAGACATTTTTTATCAAATATGCCCGGCCGGTAGGATTCACGCATATTTTTCAATCCCTGAATTTTGTGCTGCAAATAAGGTTCAACACCGACAATTGTAATTCGCGGATTTAATTCTTTGAGCCGCTTGTAAATACCCATGGCCGTCCCGGTGGTGCCGAGGCTGGCTACAACCGTTGTAACTTTTCCCGCAGTTTGATCCCAGATTTCCCGAGCGGTACCACAATAATGGGCGGCAATATTGTCTTCATTATTGAATTGATCCGTGCCGAAATACTTATCCGGATTTTCACGCAACATTTTATAGGCAAGCTCAATAGCACCGTCAGTGCCTTGAGCGGCCGGTGTAAAGTGTAATTCTGCTCCCATTGCCCGCAAAATTTTTTTTCTTTCTTCACTGGCCGATTCCGGCATCGTTAAACATAACTTGTATCCTTTTGCCGCAGCAATCATCGCCAAGCCTATTCCTGTATTGCCGCTGGTCGCTTCCAGAATGATTTTGTCGGAAGTTAATTCACCCCTTTTTTCGGCGTTTTCAATCATGAACAATGCTGTGCGGTCTTTGATGGAACCGCCGGGATTGGCGCTTTCCAGCTTGGCATAAATCTTTACCTTTTTATTGGGATTGAGCCGGCAGATTTCCACCAGGGGGGTATTGCCGATACCCTCAATTATGTTTTTATATAATTTGTGCATAAACTAATGCCTGCAAAATAATGATGATCCAGATTAAGTCGGGGGAGGAATATTTAATTTGTCGGTTAAAAATCATATGGGCTGAAAATGGATTAACTATCCATTTTCAGCAAGGGAATTTTAATGAACTGAACGCCTTCTTCCTTCAGGCTGTTTTCTTCTTGGGGGGTCGTAGTCCCTTTAATATTGCGCTTTTCTTCCTCCCCGCAATGTATCTTTAAGGCAACTTCGGCAAATTTGTCCCCCACATCTTCGAAATTTTTATCAATATACTGATGTAACACCTGCAAAGCTTTAATTGGAGAAACTTCTTTTTCTTGAAGCTTGTTTGCCGCCCGTGAATCCTTTCCCATAATCGTAACCGAAGAAGGGACTATCTCAATATTCGAGCTGCTACATACTGGACAAGAAACTAACTTTTGCGACTTTTGTAAATTCCAAGCCAGCTGGTCTTGAAACCAGCCTTCGAACATATGTCCTTTTTCGCATTTTAAATCGTAAATAATCACCGGCTTATGATCTCTCTCAACATTAATTTGTTGTATTTTAACACGCCGCTACGTAAAAAACAATTGTCAATATGCAAATTGAATCGATGCCAAAATAATAAGCTACAAATTATATTTATCACTTAACGAAAAATCTTGGTTGAATAAAAAAGTGGACAATTAGGAATAAATTTTATATCGTCGCTGCCGTGTCGGGATGTGGCCCAGTTTGGTAGGGCACTGCGTTCGGGACGCAGGGGTCGCGCGTTCAAATCGCGCCATCCCGACCATTCTATTTCCTCTTCTTCCTAACCACCAACAACGGAAGCCATCTTGAAAATGGGCAGATACATGGCTATAATCATCCCTCCGACTACACCACCTAAGAAAACCATCATTACGGGTTCCAAAAGTGTCATCATGGCACCAACTGCGGCATCAACTTCATCATCATAAAAATCCGCAATTTTACTAAGCATAGCATCAAGGGCGCCCGTAGCCTCGCCAACGGCGATCATTTGTACAACCATGGGTGGAAATATTACTGCTGCTTCCAACGGTTCCGCTATAGACTGTCCTTCGCTGATACTTTGACGCGTTTTTAACAAGGCGTTTTCGACAACTTTATTACCGGAAGTTTTGCTGACAATAGTCAGTGCCTCCAAAATGGGCACCCCGGAACTCAGCATCGTTGATAGCGTACGTGCGAATTTGGCTACGGCAACCTTCTTCAAAAGCAGACCGAAGATCGGCGCCTTAAGCGAGAGAGAATCTATCATCCAATGTCCCTTTTCCGTTTTGTAAAATCTGTTGAAGCTAATAAAAATTGCAATCAAAATACCCAGTATAATCCACCAATAACTTTGGGCAAATTCGCTGGCCGCAATTAACACCATTGTCGGACCCGGAAGTTGCCCACCCATGCCTTCAAACATTTTTTGAAATACAGGAATAACCTTGAGGAGTAATACAGCAACTACACCGAAGGAGATAACTAAAACAGCTATAGGATAAGTCATTGCTCCTTTGACGCGGCTTTTTAATTTCATTGCTTTTTCCATGTAATTGGAAAGACGTGCTAAAACGACATCTAAAATACCTCCAGCCTCACCGGCAGAAATTAAATTGACAAAAAGGTCATCGAATATCTTGGGATATTTTTTTAAAGCATCGGTTAAGCTGGCTCCACCTTCTATATCTTCCTTTATATCCCGAATAATTTTAGCAAAATATTTATTATCTTCCTGCTGAGCCAGAAGGTCCAGACATTGAATAAGCGGAAGGCCGGCATTAATCATAGTGGAAAATATTCGGGAAAAAACAACAATATTTTTTTCTTTAACTCGTCCCGCCAAAAAAGGCAGATATTCGGCAAGGTTTTTGGGTTTTTTTCTTATTTCGAGGGACTTAAATCCCTGACGTCTCAAAAGGCCGCGAACGACAAGTTCATCCACTGCCTCCATCTCCCCTTTTTTTACTTCGTCTTTTCTTGTTGTACCTTCCCAAATATAAACCGGCATATTTTGGAACCCTTTCTTATATGGGACAAAACTTCTTAAATTTATTATAAGCTATCTTCCATGCAAACTCAACAATTTAAAATACTAAGTTTAATGGATGCCCGCTATTTTTTTATTTCTTAGCCGCTCTCGTTTGTCTGCGTTGAGACAATATTTCATACTGAATGATTCCCGCAGCTACAGAAACATTCAAAGAATCAAAGTTCCCCATTACGGGAATGGTTAGTAAAAAATCGCATTTTTTCTTCACTAATGGTCTGATACCTTTCGCCTCTCCGCCTAATACCAAAACTATATGACAATTAAAATCCATTTCTCTTAAATTACCGCCATCGTGCGCATCTGCGCCAAAAACCCAAAATCCCTTATTCTTTAAATATTCAATGGTCTGCACTAAATTAACTACTCTGGCAACAGGGATTTGTCCGACGCTACCAGCGGAGGCCTTGATAACTGCCGCGGTAATAGGTACAGCCCTATCTTCCGGAATTATTACACCGTTTGCTCCCAAACAATGGGCGGTACGAATAATTGACCCCAGATTTTGAGGATCCATAATGCTGTCCAGTACTAGAATTAGATCAAAATTAAAAAATTTGCTGCGGTTTTTTAGTAATACATCCAAATCTTTGTAAACATAGGCTTGATGCAGACCGACAACTCCTTGATGATTGAGATTTCCTGCCAATTCATCCAAATATTGCTTTCGATGAAACTCAACCGGAATTTTTTTTTGCCGGGCAATCTCGACTATTTCTTTTATCGAAGAACCACTACGACCAGAGGCAATAACGATCTTTTCCCAGCCTCTTTCTTGCTGACGGAGGAGGACTTTAACCGGATTTATGCCGTAAATTACCGCCATGTGTTGCTTACCGTCTGCACAAGTAAAATCATTTTGCCGCCAGACCGGCAGCAATTTCGCGGACAATTTGACGGCACGCCTCCAAAGGGTCTTTAGCCTTGCGAATCGGTCTGCCCACAACAATATAATCAGCACCAATTTTCAAGGCCTCAAAGGCGTTCATTGTCCTTTTTTGATCGTCTTTTGCTGTTTCGTCAGCATTACGAATGCCTGGAGTTACGATGATAAATTTATCGCCAAAATCAGCTCTTAGTGCGGCTATATCATGTGCCGAAGCCACTACACCTGATGCGCCCGCAGCATGCGCTGCCTTAGCCAAAAGAAGAACTAACTCGTTAGCGCTTTTTTCATATCCAACTTCCGCCAAATCGGCGTTGTCCAGACTGGTAAGCACTGTTACAGCCAGAATAATCGGTTTATCTTTGCCCAATTTAGCGGCACAAGCCCGGACAGCAGAAACCGCTTCTTTAATCATTCTGCTGCCGCCGGATGCATGAACGTTAAACATATCCACGCCCATTCTTACAACAGCTTCAGCCGTACGGGCAACTGTGTTAGGAATGTCGTGGAATTTGAGATCCAAGAAAACCTTTTGACCTTTTTGTTTAATGCTCTCAATTATTTTCGGCCCGACGGCAGTAAACAACTCTTTGCCTACTTTAAACATACCGACATGACCGGAAAGAAGCTCTACCCATGATAAAGCCTCCTTATAACTGTCAGTATCAAGGGCAAAGATTAATTTATTGATTGCTGTTTTATTCGAGATATTCTTCATCGCCTATGAACTCAGTATTATCCGGAATTGGCTTGAAATCTTCCTTTGTACCGTTCAAATATTCGGGATGGGCATAAACAATCTTGCCAGCGGCAATTTCGCGCAACGCCAATACAATTTCCCTGTTTTTGCTTTCTATTAACGGTGCCGATCCTTTAAGTAACTGGCGCGCACGCTTGGATGCCAGTGATACCAGACCGAATCTGGTTTTGGCAACGCTCAAGGAATCTTCTATTGTAATTCGTGCCATTTGTATTAATTACCTCCTAATCCTGTCATTATTTTTTTACAAATTGTTTGATCCGATCCAGTAAACTGCTTTTTCTGCATTTTTGGGAAATATAAATAGAGCGCAATTGGTCTACCGCATTTTTCAATTTTTCGTTAAAAATTATATAATCATACCACGAAATCTCTTTTAATTCATTATCCGCTTGAACAAGTCTGGCCCGAATAACTTCAGCAGTCGCGTGGCCGCGGCCTTCCAAACGTTTCAAAAGCTCCGCACGGGAAGGTGGAAGCACAAAAACAAAAACCCCGCCTTTAAAGTTTTGCTTGATCTTTTTAGCACCACGAAGCTCAATATCGAGCAACAGATCATTACCTTTTTGCCGAAACTCTTCCATGGTTTTCCAGGAAGTCCCATACAAGTGACCATAATTTTCCACCCATTCGACAAATTCACCTTTCTTTATACGCGTCTGAAAGTCCTTGCGGGAAATAAAATAATAATCCTTCCCATTTATCTCTTTCGGACGCGGCGGCCGGGAAGTATAGGAAATGGAAAATTTTATTTCGGGACAAGCCTTAAGCAGCCGCCGGCAAATGCTGCTTTTCCCTGTTCCCGACGGTCCTGAAACAACTATAAGCAATCCTTTGGCCATAATATTACTCGATGTTTTGTGCCTGCTCCCGTAACTTGCCCAGTTCACTTTTTGTTTCAATAACCTGACGAGTTATTTCAGCATCGTTACTTTTTGAACCAATCGTATTAATTTCACGATTCATTTCCTGTAAAAGAAAATCAATTTTTTTACCTTCAGCTTCATCACTTTGCAGCAGCACCGTAAACTGACTAAGATGACTTTGCAGCCGTACTATTTCTTCGGTGATATCGCTTTTCTCCGCCATCAAGGCTACTTCCTGGGCCAAGCGGATATCGTCCAGCTCACACCCTCTCGTCAAATCTCTGATCTTTTCGGTCAAGCGCCTCTGATATTCAAGTACAACTTGCGGTGCGCGCAAATTTATCGCCTTCAAAATATCTTTGATCGATTCCAGCCTTCCCTCCATATCCCGGCAAAGGGCAAATCCTTCTTCCTGCCTCATTTTCATCAGCATTTTCAGAGCGTCTTGCAGGGAAGTTTCAACTTGCCTTAAAAAATCAGGGCTCAACTGTGGTTCCGTCTCGGCAGAAAAAATATCGCGAAAGCCGGTCAACATCTTTAAGTTAATAGCTTCCTTAAAACCGAATTCCTTTTTAAGCCGGTTCAAAATATTAAAATAATTGTGAGCAACATCCAAATTTAAGCCGGTTTCGGAAGCACCGCCTCCTTCTTCCAGCCGTATAAATACTTCTATTCTACCGCGTTTGAATTTTTCACCAATTTTCTTTTTATATTCTAGCTCCAGAGGCAAAAAAACTGAAGGTAAGCGCAACGATATTTCCAAAAACCGATGATTCACGGATTTCGCTTCTACAACAATATGTCTGCCTTGGAAAACTTCTTCAGCCCGCCCATAACCGGTCATACTTTTAATCATTTATCCACCTGTTTGGATTATTCTATATTGGATGCGCCATTTTTAACTGCGATAAGTATTTAGCCCTGATTTTGCTAAACATTGAAATTTGTTTCCCCTCCGCATAATCGGGATATGTCCAGGGAAGGGGACAAAACTTTTTGCCTTGGTAAATCAACGTCAGATCAGCATAAATTCCATCACGTAAATAAGGCCGGTGTGTATAACCCTTTCCAGTGGCTAGAATTAAATGCGCTTTGGATATATATCCGGGATCAATGTTAATTTGCCGTCGCTTGTCTAATGCCGACCTATCTTCGATATCATTCGTAGCTAGCTTAATGTCCGGTAATATCTCCGGCTTGATTAGTCTTTCCATAGATATAAACCGCCGGACGAGATTATCGCCCATTTCTGCGCAGTAATAATCCGTATAATCAAATGACATTATAACACTTATAAAATCGAGCTCGCCGTAAACAGCTGATAAAATCGTTATCGCTTCATTTAGCAAAGCAACTTTTGTTGCCAATACGCTGAATAGCAATTTTACCGGCTCAGCCGCAGTCGGTTTGCTCATATTACTTTTATTAGTTCTTCCCTGGAAACAGTCGCCGTGCCGATTTTACCAACGACGATACCTGCGGCCAGATTAGCCAAGCATGTTGCTTCCTTCATTTCGGCCTGCGCGGCTAGACCAAGGGCAAGCACGCCGATAACAGTATCGCCGGCACCGGTTACATCGTAAACTTCTTTGGCCTGCGCCGGGAAATAAGTATGAACAATTTTCCGACCTTTTTCAAAAAGGCTCATGCCTTCTTCTCCCCGCGTGATAAGTATTGCCTGAAAGTCAAACTTTTTTAAAAGAGCGCTGCTTAATCTCTGAAGATCATCGGTGTTGGTTATCTCCATACCGGCGGCACGCTGGGCTTCATGATGGTTCGGAGTTATCACATGCACCCCTTCGTATATGGAAAAATTGTTCTGTTTGGGATCAAGGCAGATAAATATTCCCGAATTCTTCACTATTTTTTTTATTCCTTCGACAAGTTCTTTAGAAATAACTCCCTTATTGTAATCGGAAATAACAATAGCTCCAATTTTCTTTTGTAGAGATTTTGCATATTCCAGAATTTTATTGGTATTTGCTTTAGCAATCGTTTTTTTGCTTTCTTTATCAAAACGCACAACTTGCTGGCCATGCGCGACAATTCTCGTTTTCAGGGTAGTCGGCCTTTCTTTATCCACAATGATACCGCGCGTTTCGATTTTCCTTTGCCGCAGTTCAGTAAACAGCCTTTTCCCAACATTATCCGCACCAATAACTCCGGCTACATAAACATTACCCCCCATAGTATAAATGCTGTTGAGGACATTCGCACAACCACCCAGCAGGATGCTGTCTTTTTGAACATCAACCACCGGCACCGGAGCTTCCGGAGAAATGCGGGAAACCTTTCCCCAGATGAAATGGTCAACCATTACGTCACCGATAACGAGGACACCGGCTTGGCGGAAATTATCGATAATTTCCAGTGCTCTTTTTTTTGTTAAAATTTTTTGCACTTTGGGACAACATCTCCAGGAAGAATTTACCCTAAAATAAAAAAGCGCTTAGAGCGCTTGCCTTACGAAAAAGCCGCGTTATGTTATTACCAAGGCCTGAATTTGTCAAATATTTTTTAAAAATATAAATTGTCGACAAGAAGCTGATCACCCGGCAGCCAATGGATTTTTACGATTATCTTGACACGCAAGCGTTATCTTCATTATACTTTGCTTCCTGAAAATAAACTGTCGTTGAATCCAATTTTAGAAAATGCTCTTCTGGTTGGAGAAGGCAAAGGGGTTTTTAATGTTAAATGTCGAACAATTTCGCTATGGCGCTGATAATCTGGCTTACCTTATTTATGGCGCAACACAGGCAATGGCTATTGACGGCGGGGCATGGCAAGAAATACTTTCTTTTCTGGAAAGCAATAGCCTGTCGCTTAAGTTTGTTACCAATACTCATCAACACTATGATCATATGCCGGGCAACGATCACCTGCTCAAAGCTACCCGTGCACGATTTTTGAATTCTGCCACTTTTCCCGACAATTACCCCATTATGATTGACTCAGAAACAGTTACTGTTTGCCGGACTCCCGGCCACACCGATGACTCGGTGTGCTTTTACACCGGGCAGGCGCTAATTGCTGGCGATACTTTGTTTAATGGGACGGTGGGCAATTGTTTTTCCGGTAACCTGAAAAATTTTTATCTGTCCATCAAGCGTCTGATGAGTTTGCCGGATGATACCGTAATTTACGCCGGTCATGACTATGTTCGAGATTCACTTGCTTTCGCCCGGCGTTTGGAGCCCGGCAATAAAGATATCGATGCTTTCCGGAACTCCTATGACCCGGATCATGTCTATTCGACGATAGCTGATGAGCGCCGGATTAATCCCTATTTGCGATTCAATGAAGAACCTATTGTAAATCTGCTCAAAGAAAACAATCTTCCGCACGCTACAGAGTCGGAACGCTGGCATTCATTAATGTCTATTGAATAAATAACAATTTTTATAATATTTAGTTTTAAAATAAGTTAATAGGTATTTAATAATAATTATTTTTTTGTAATCTGCCCTGATACAATACATTTTAAAATAATTTAAAAGGAGTAAACAGATGAAAGGCAATGTTCTTTTGAAGCCGATAAAGTTGGGACGATACGAACTTCCCAACCGCATATTTATGTCCCCCATGACCCGCAGCCGTGCCGACAACCCTGATAACGCAGCGACACCGCTTATTGCCAAATATTACGCCCAACGGGCTTCCGCCGGTCTTATCATCACGGAAGGCTCACAAATATCGCCGGAAGCAGTGGGTTCCATCAATACACCGGGGATTTACTCTCCGGCGCAAATTGAGGGCTGGAAGCTGGTCACTCAGGTTGTACACAGCGAAAATGGGCATATTTTCTGTCAACTCTGGCATGTCGGCCGTATGTCTCATCCGGATTTGCAGGGCGGCAAGCTTCCAGTAGCTCCCTCGGCAATAAATCCTATGAATAAATCATTCACACCTGAGGGTTTTAAAGATACCGTAACTCCGCACGCCCTTACAACAACTGAAATACATGCCATTACCCGGGATTTTCACCAAGCTGCCGAGAATGCCATCGCCGCCGGGTTTGACGGAGTGGAGATTCATTCCGCCAATGGTTATCTTTTCCATCAGTTCTTTACCAATTGCTCCAATAATCGCACGGATGAATATGGCGGTTCGCATGAAAACAAGGCGCGCTTCTTCTTCGAAACATTGTCGGCAATAGGCGCTGCTATCGGCTTTGACAGAGTTGGTGTCCGATTGAATCCTTCCTTCCACGGTATTTTTGGCATAACCATAGACAAGGAAACCATCCCGACATTTGAATATATTGCATGCAGATTAAACGATTATCATAATTTAGCTTACGCCCATTTCACCGAACCATT
The DNA here is from genome assembly GCA_050008655.1 of Smithellaceae bacterium. Taxonomy (GTDB): domain Bacteria; phylum Desulfobacterota; class Syntrophia; order Syntrophales; family Smithellaceae; genus UBA4810. Next base: position 563 of record JBEKMF010000022.1, on the reverse strand, counting down.
CAGTCCTGTGGACAATGTTCCCTATGCGGTAAAAGAAGTTGCCAAACACTTCAGTGCACTTTATAAAGGAACCATGATTATTAATTCCAGATTTAAAAGCGACAGCGGCGCTCGTGTCATTGAAGAAGGTTATGCCGATGCTGTTGCTTTCGGCAAACCGTTTATTTCCAATCCTGATCTTGTGGAGCGTATTACGAGCGGAGCTAAGTGGGCCAGATGGGATGAGGAGACATTTTACACGCCGGGTCCAAAAGGCTATACGGACTATCCCCGTCTTTCCGGTTAGCAGTTAGTATGTACCGACGTGAAAGAACGATTTAAAAAAATACCACCATCAAATCAACAAGGAGGCGCAGTAACATGACCAGAATTAATACCGGAGATAAATTTGAAGATTTTTCTTTAAAGAACCACAAAAACACGATTATTGATACAGCGGCATTAACCGGCAAAAAAATACTTCTTTCATTTCATCCTCTTGCTTGGACAGATATCTGCGCCCGGCAAATGCAGTCGCTGGAAAGTAATTTTGAAAGCTTCCAAAATTTAAATACCGTTCCCTT
>JBEKMF010000021.1:0-21667 GCA_050008655.1 Smithellaceae bacterium | reverse complement strand
GGATTGGGCGTTATTTTCGGCCCCACCGGCGGTTATTTGCTGGGCTTTATTATAGCGGCTTTTGTCATCGGGATGATAAATCAAATGAAAAAAAGCGCGGGTATTTCCTGGCATATCTTTTCCATGCTGATCGGAATGTTGATAATCTATTTTTTGGGGAGCCTTCAGCTTTCTTTGGTGGCTAAGATAAACTTTCCCCAGGTGCTTGCCGTCGGTGTACTACCGTTTATTCCGGGGGATATAATTAAAATTTTACTTGCCGCCATTGTCAGCTCGCGGCTTAAGGGACGCATAAAAGTTTAGTAAGTTAGAAATTATTTTCTGCGTTTTTTGGCAGAAAATAGTTTCGTTAACGCACTTATCCCGTTTATTGGGGTTAGGATTTATTAAGTGATCCTATTAGAAAACGTTTATTACAAATATGAACCGGAAGGAATTGAGGCTTTACGCGGTATTTCTCTGCAAGTAAGAGAAGGTGAACATCTTGCCTTGATCGGCCCAAATGGTTGCGGAAAAACCACGCTGATTCGACATTTAAATGCTTTGCTGCTACCGGCAAGCGGAAAAGTCACAGTAAGTGATCACACTACAGACGATCCAAAGCATCAAGCCACGATTAGATCGCTAGTGGGAATGGTTTTTCAAAATCCTGATAATCAAATAGTCGGTATGACGGTGGAAGAAGATGTTGCTTTCGGTCCGGAAAACTTACGCCTGCCAACGCCGGAAATTAAAAAAAGGGTTGCCGAGTGTTTAGCCAGAGTAGGCCTATCGGAGCTCGCCAGCCGCAATATCGAAAACCTCTCCGGCGGCGAAAAAAGACTGGTGGCGATTGCGGGTGTTTTAGCCATGCGGCCGCGCTATATCGCGCTGGATGAACCAACTGCTTTTCTTGATCCCGCCGCAAGCATTCGAGTCCTGGAGATTATTGATAAACTTCACTCCGAGGGTGTGGGAATAATTCACATTACACATAACATGGCGGAAGCGGCTCTCACTGAGAGAATTGTAGTCATGAATGAAGGCCGCATTTACCTTGACGGTACTCCGCGGGAAATTTTCGGGAAATTTGACATGCTGAAGCAAATAGGAATGCAACTGCCTCAGATTACCGAGCTGTTAATTAAACTCAAAGAATCAGGCTTTTCCGTGCGCACTGATATTGTCAAAATGGAGGATGCTTTAGAGCAAATCCGTTCCTTAGCGGGCGAAATTAAGGATTGATTATGTATCATACCGGCTTCTTTATAAAAGGCCAATCGCTTATCTATAAACTTGACCCACGCATCAAACTTGCCGCTACTATCAGTTTAAGTATTTTTATCCTTTGGGTCAAACCGCTTATAGTTCTTGTTATCGGTATTGCCTTATTTTGCGCGGTGCTGGCAAGCGGTATACATTTACGGACAATTGGGCAAGCTCTCAAACCGCTTCTATTCTTTATAGTATTAATTTTTTTAGTACATGCCTTATTTAATGAAGGTGAGGCTCTTGTCAGTATCCCTCATCTCGGGTTTGCTCTTTCCTATTCAGGATTACAACAGGGTTTTTTCGTGGTCTGGCGTTTTTTGTGTTTGATTATAGCCGCGGTTTTACTGACGCTGACCACTTTGCCTTCTCAGATAATCGCGGCAATTAAATATTTTCTACGGCCGCTGAAACTACTACGTGTTTCAGTTGATAATATTGCCGTGATGATTATGCTGGCTTTAAGATTTATGCCCATTTTGCTGACTGAAAAGGAAAGAATTGAAACTGCCCAAAAGGCCAGAGGATATAATTTGCACCAGTCGGGTTTTATCATGCGGATTAAAGCTTTTCTGTCTTTATCTTCAGTTGTTTTGTCGGGCGTTTTCCGCAGGGCTGATGAACTGGCTCTGGCGATGGAGGCAAGGAACTATCGGCGGGGAGAGCGCAGTTCTCTTACGGAATTAAAGTTTGCCTTCTCTGATTATTTTGTCCTTACTTTTCTTGGTATTTTCAGTGTCATTTTTATAGCTTTAAATTACTGTTTCGGTTAAGTTGCCCGGCATGGATACAAAATGGCTTCTGGTAGATACGCCGCAAAAATTACAGCGTGCTATAGATGATTTTCAACAAGCTTCAGTATTGAGTATCGACACGGAATACGATTCTTTTCGCTATTTTAAAGAAAAACTCTGCCTTATCCAAATTCATGCCAAGGAGACGACCTATGTTTTTGACCCTTTGGATAATCTCGATCTGTCTTTTTTAGGTAAATATTTTAGTAATCGGCAAATTGTGAAGGTTCTTCATGCCGCGGATAATGATATCCGCCTTCTTAAAAGGGATTATAAATTTGATTTCCAGAATATTTTTGATACCCATCGGGCAGCGCTTCTCTTGGGCTTTAAACAGCTATCGCTTTCAAAAATGATTACGCAATTTGTGGGTGTGGAATTGAAGAAAAGCAAAAGAATGCAGCGCTCGCGGTGGGATAACCGGCCATTGACCGAGGAGCAACTGGAATACGCTGTTCAGGATGTTACATATCTTCCGGCGCTTTATGAAAAACAAGCGGCGGAGTTGGGTATAAAAGGTTTGAAAGATGCTGCCCACGAGGCTTTTGCCAAAATTGCCGCCTCCAATTGGCAGGAAAAAAGAATTGATCGGCAGGGACACATAAAAATCAAAGGCTACTACTGCCTAAATCAAGAGCAAAAAGAATTGTTCAAAAGGCTTTACGCTTGGCGTTTCCGCCGGGCCAAAGAAGAAAACCGCGCCATATTCATGTTTCTACCGGATAAGAACTTGCTGGAAATCGCGCAATGTATCGAAAAAATTGAAGAATATTTATCGCCGGAAAAAATAAAATTATACGGTGTCGAATTAAAGCAGATCATCAAAGAGCATTCACAAAAGAAAATTTAACAAAAACTTCTTTTTGCCTATATTCACCGGTTCGATCTGGAAAAGTTTTTATTTGCATCTTCATTGGTCTCATTTTATAATCTTCAGAGCAAAAAAGAAGTTCTTATTGTTATTACCAATCATTGTAGCAGCGCCGATAGTGGAGGGCAAAGCAATGTTGGAACAACATAATCTGATAAATCTCTTTTCTAAAGAATGGGAAGAAAGATGCAGAATTGCTGCTAATAAGTATAGCCAGCTTGATCATAAGAAAATTACCGAACCCGAGAAATGGTGGCGGGTAAAACAGCTTTTGAAGGAGATGATTCTTAAAGAAAGAAGAAAGGCAGTCCGTCCCTCAAAGAACAACATTGTTCCGGTCGTGGAAAGAGGAGCGCTAGCTGAGCGGCGTAAAGAAATGGATTTTCATTCTAAAGAATGGACGGACAGATGTAAGGCGATTGCTGAAAAATGTGAGCAGTTGGATAATATGAAAATCTCTAAAGATGAAAAATTGCGGAGAACAAAGCAGCTTTTGAAGGAGCTGGCTTTTACGGATACGAAGCGCTAAGTTAAACTGGAGAAAGATACTTAATTTGCTTAACTTTTAACAATCAAGGGAATTTTTTCGCGATTAATGTGAATTGATCGGCGGTTGGAAAAGTTCTCTAATAATGGTGCCGAAGCCGGGATTTGAACCCGGACGGATTTTGTCCACTACCCCCTCAAGATAGCGTGTCTACCAATTCCACCACTTCGGCATTAAAAATAATTCAAACATTTCAATTAACTTACTTCTTTTCCGGAGTTGCGGGAGGCAGTAGAGGCTGTTTGGCCGCATCCGGGGTTGCCGCCGGAGGCGCCTGCTGAGTTACGGGAATTGTAGAACGTTCTATTAACGAAGAAGAACTTCTATGGCTTGCCGTATAGGTAAGTATCAGCGATGTGAGCATGAAAATTATGGCTACCGTCGCGGTCAACTTACCCAAAAAAGTACCGGCTCCTGAAGAACCAAAAACCGTTTGGCTGGAGCCGCCAAACGCGGCGCCCATATCGGCTCCTTTGCCTGCCTGCAGCAGCACAACTAAAATCAAAACAAAGCAAGCTAAAACATGTATAAGTGTAATGAATGTTTGCATATAAATTTCTCTTTTTCTAAAATTTTTATTGTTGAAAATATGTTTTATCAGGGTTTGTTTGCCCCGCCAAAACGCGTAATGCTTTTATCCGAGATTAAAGCGGCTGGACAATACCAAAACAGCGGAAACTCGTCAACTTTTTTATTGTGAAACTCCAATTTCCATAACGAAGTGTAGGGAAATTGGCAAGTTGAATTAATGAAACTCAGATATTACAAGCATAGTGCAGTAATATCTGCAAGTTGAATTAATCCCGCGTGCGAAGCTTAGCGGGGCAATGTAATTTTGTGTCAACTTGGCACTATTAACGGCTGAGAGTGACTCCGACACGATCGCAGTATTTATTTACCGGGCAGAGACTACAAAGCGGAGAAACAGGCTTGCAGGTTTGCCGTCCAAACGCAACCATGATGGTGTTATAAATAATCCAGTGGCGGCGCGGCAGTTTGTCTCTCAGGGCAAATTCAGTTTCGTCGGGTGTTTTTGTTTTGACGTAGCCCAGCCGGTTGGAAATTCTGTGGACGTGTGTGTCGACGCAAATACCATCTTTGCCGTAAGCAAGCGTTACAACAAGATTGGCGGTTTTGCGGCCTATGCCTTTGATGCTCAGCAGATCATCAAGATTATCCGGAACTTTTGAGGCAAAGCGGTTCATCAACTCCCGGCAAACATGATGAATTGTGCGCGCTTTAACATGGTAAAAACCAACGGGATAAATCGTCCGGGCTATTTTATCTAAAGGAACTTTCAGCATCTCTTCGGGGGTGGAAGCAAGCGCAAACAGACGTTCGGTAGCAACTGCCGTAACCTCGTCTTTCGTCCGCAGGCTCAAGAGCGTGGAAATTAAGATAACGAAAGGGTTGCGCTGATTCTCCGCCAGATGAGAAACAATCGGCAATTTTCCCACTTTCAGTTCTCTTTCTAAAATCTTAATGACGATGTTTATTTGACTTTTTTTCATCTCACCACTTCGAACCATTAAAGACTGAATGCCGGTTCACCGGCGACAGATTGGAGAAGTGTGGCGGCGGCATTCTCTTCGGCAGAGTTACCGCTTATGGCCAAGCATATACTTCCCTCCGCTCCGCAAACCCCGCCTGCCGCAACCAGCCGTGCCCTGGCTCCAGTGAGTAACGCTATCGCTTCAAACTCGGTAAAAATTTCACCTGGTACCGGAAGAAACCTTGCGCCCTGAGCTCCCGGTTCATTCATCCTTGCCGCCAGTTCATACAGATTCTCGGTCATGCGTTTTTCCAGCCCAACCGGCAGTATCAGGCGTACACGCCTGCCGGCTACTGCCTGCAGAGAAACACCGATTGTTCCCGCCTTAGGATCGGCAATCAGAATAGCGCCCCGCTTCTGCACTAAATCAACGGCATTGACTCCTTTTAAAATAATGTCTCCCTCTTTCAGATCATCGACGACGTCGAATATTGTTTGGCCTTTCTGCCAGTCACCGTTCTTGATTACTACATCACCGGGGAAAGGACTCTCATCGGGAAGCCGCCCGCCTTTGGTAGGGCGGTTCGGTGGTAAAATGATGCCGCGAAAGAAACGACTCCGTCGTAAGTCTTTTGCGCCTCCGAGTGAGGCAAGTATTTCTTCGGCAACATACCCATTGGTCGTTCCGGCGATAATTACGACAGTACCCTTCTTGAGCGCTTCTATGAGGGCGGGATGTTTAGCGATTGCTTTACCGATCAGTCTTTTGCCGGCCGCTGGAGTAAGGACAAATTGCTTCATATTTTCTTCTTTTCATATTCTGCTGAATGTTCTGGTTAGGTTATATTTAAGCTTTTGCTTAATCCGATTTTATGCAATTCGCCTTAATTTCGTAAGACATGAATCTCACCCGAAAAGGCAGATGAAGAAATTCTTTAGTCTCTATTTCAGCGAATCCGATTTTCCGATACCAGTTTCCCAGCTGCGATTGGTCCGCAATGGTTCCTATGTTCAGGCGTTTGGCGCCGCTTAGTTTGGCTTCGTCAAGCACATGATCAACCAGAATTTTTCCCAGGCCATGCCGTCTTCGATGGGGCAGAACGGCAAGGCGTTCCAGATAACACAAATCATCGCTTATTTTTTCTAGAGCTGCACATCCTGACGCCTGGCCTTCTTCCTCGAGGATAAAATAAATGACGCCTCTGTTTATGTCTTTTTCAATCCAGCCGGCCTCACAATTAGACGGATGCCTGGGGCAGTTCTCTTTTGTAAGTCCGAAACGTTCGGCCACGTCCAGGAAGGAGCTCCGAATAATATCCGTCAGCAATGCAACATCTTTTCGTGTAGCTACCCGGATTTTGAGCTTTGTCATTATTTCTTTTCTGTTACCAGTCTCTGGTTAATTTAGCTAATCTGACGTTTCTCAATCAAGTAAAATGAAGCCGTACCGGTTTTGGATGTCATGTTCACTTTGAAGGACTTTACAGGGCAGCCCTAAATTATGTGCTGTTTTATATACATCAATACCGAAGCTTTGATCACATGGTCTTATCTTCTGCGGGGTTGGGCAAGAATTACCCTGCTGTGCGGCACAAACCTTACAAAGATTACAGGTGCGAATAGCAAAAGCAAAATAGTAGCCGTCAAGAAATGCTGTTGTTTCAATTTCCAGAACGGCAATACTTAATTCTCTGGCATCATGAGAGTGAACTAACAGAATATGGTCATAACCTTTGACCATTTCTACTCGCTCTTGATAGGAAGTATTTCTTGTCCCGCAACGGATGCTGTCTTGAAAAAAATCTTCGCATCCCCATCGACACTTCAATAGGGCGCGAATATCAAAAATAATATCTTGAGGTGATATTATTCTGGCATCAACCGCTTGGAGTGACTTTGCCAGGTCTATATATTTTCTGAATTTCGCCATTTTACTCTTTCCTTATATTAGAACATCGTTTTACCAAACTGATCCCGATAAACTATTTCGGAGATAGCTTTGCGCGGAGGGCCTTCTCTTAAAGGCAATACAGGGCGTCCGATAGGAATAACGGCCACAACCTCATGGCCATCAGGAACAGCAAGGATTTTTTTGCAAGCTTCATGGTTCATTAAACCAACTACAACAGTACCTAAACCCAACTCATGGGCTTTTAAACAAAGCGTTTGAACAGCCAGTCCTAAGTCAAACATGTACCAATTCTTAATCGCGGTGGCATCCTTTCCATCGTAGCAACCGGAAACACCGGTCGTGGCACAGGCCACGATCAAGGCGGATGCGGCCAGCGAACATTTAGTCGCTGGGTTTTTTTCGACATAGGTACTCGTCACCTTTTCAATCATCGCTTTGTTGCGCACGACGATAAATTCCCACACCTGGGTATTAGCCCAGGATGGTGACCAGCGTACCGCCTCGAAAATTTGGCGCAGCTCTTTATCGGTTACGACATCCTCGGTAAACTTTCTTACACTCCTGCGCTTTAAAATTGCTTCTTGCAATTCCATAATTCTAACCTCCATAACTGTTTGAGTCTGTTTCTAATTTTTTCCATAAACGGGGATTGGCGTTTCATTTTGTTGCGCTTTATCTTTTTGCAGTCTTGCTTCAAATAGTTTTCTGGCTTGATCGGCAACGGCAGAAATGGGAAAAGAGTTGTCTTTATAATCCGCATCCAGAGAACCGATTAGTTCCAGCTGAATTTTATTGAAACCGTGAGTGTTAAATAAAAAATAACCTGGCCGGAATAGTTTATTGGTATTCTTAATAAAAATTAGTTTTACCGGAGCGTTGCAGTAGCGGGCGATACTGAATACCCCTTTGTTGAAGGGCGCCAGATTTCCGTCGTGGCTTCTGGTGCCTTCCGGGAAGACAAATAAATTACCGCCTGCCGCCAGATGTTCCTTAATTTCTTCCAGATTTTTGATCATAGCCGGACCCTGCATCTCACTGGGTACGGAGGGAACATAACCGGAAGTTTTTAAGAGCCAGCCAAAGAAAGGAACCTTAAAAAAAGTGCTTTTTACTATCGTCACTTGCCTGGGGAAAAGCGAAATGAGCAAAATGGGATCAAGATAAGATAAGTGATTGCAGACAACAACGGATGAATGTATATCTCGAATTTCCTTCTGGATATCAAATTCTGTACGGGGGATCAGCAAACGCGTCAGGGTAAAAAAATTTTTCATATGAATGTGGTTTAAATTCTGAAAAACTGCTACGCGGTTTGAATAAAATAAATACACCGGTATGTAAAACAAAAAGAAAAAAACGACCGAACCGAAAAGGAAATACGCCCACAAAAGTAAAGTAATGAACAAAGCGAATGCATTTTGGAGAATTCTCATCGAGGGCATGTTATCTCAGGAAAACTTCCTTATCAGCAGAATGGTATTGACACCACCAAAAGCAAAATTTTGTATGGCTGCGGTTTTAACCGGATACTGTGATACTTTTTGCACGTGTTTAATCATCGCGCAACGTTCATCAATTTCTTCCAGATTCAATGTCGGTGCGATAAATCCTTCCTGCATCATGTAAAGAGCCATGATTGTTTCAATTGCTCCGCAAGCGGCCATTGTATGTCCGATATAGCTTTTCAAACCGACAACATAAGGATGAGACCCAAAAACGGCGCCGATAGCTTGTGCTTCAATAATATCGCCCATTTTCGTTGCGGTAGCATGAGCACTTACTAAATCAATATCTTGAGGATTAACTTTGGCGTTTTCCAACCCGAGTTTAAGCGTTTCGGTTATGCCATGGAGATTAGGTAAAATTAAATCGCCGCCGTTGTTATTGCAGGCAAAACCGATAACTTCCGCCAGGATATTGGCGCCGCGCTTCTTGGCAAACTCATATTCTTCGAGCATCACAGCACCCGCGCCCTCTCCTACTACAAGCCCATCGCGCAGTTTATCAAATGGGCGGGGAGTGCGGTGCGGTTCATTATTGAAGGCCGTAGAGCAAGCCAGTAAATTATCGAAAACAGCAACCGTAATTGTATCGTATTCATCGGCGCCGCCGCAAAGCATGGCTTCCTGCAAGCCGTATTTGACGGCTTCATATCCATAGCCGATAGATTGACTGCTTGTCGTGCAGGCCGTTCCCGAAGATATAACACGACCGGTAATGCCGAACATTTTGGTTATATTCACGGCCGTCGTGTGTACCATTGATTTCAGGTAATCAACAGCGCCGATAGTTTGATAAGCTGATTTTTCCGCCGATTCAAAAAAAATACGGTAAATATCACGCTGCACTGTCGGTGACCCATGAATGGAACCAAAGGCAACTCCCATCTTTCCGGATGTTATGAAATCTTTGGGCAAGCCTGTCTGTTCCAGAACTTCCTTGGCTACCTGACAGGCGTAATAGGCCACAGGCCCCATCGTTTTACGGTGCTGCCTTTTAAAATCATAATTGATCGGATAATCAACTGTTCCATAAACACGGGAATGAATGAAGCGGCTGATAAACGCATCTTCACGCAATGGTATTATGCCGGAAACACCTTTTAACAGGCTTTCAACTATTTGATCTTTTCCGTGACCTATAGGAGTTATAGCCGAAGAACCAGTAATGACTACTCTTCGTTCCATATATTATTTTACCACCGACGCTTTTCTTGTCTGGATTATTCTTTCAATATAGTCGCAAATCTGATTTATCGTACGAATGTCCATGGCCTGTTTTTTTTCTTCCTGACTAAGCTCTGATCCTAAAAATTTCTCTATTTCCAATAAAAGTTCAATGGCATCAATGCTGTCAAATTCATACGTTTCCCGCAGGTCAATATCCATGCCGGGATTTTCTATTTCAAACTCGCGCTGGAAAATATTCTTAATTTCTCGTTCGATTTCCTGACGTGTCATCGCTTTAGTTTTAACTCCCTGAATTGAATTTTTTGTTTTTAACAAATATCAGTTTATTTTTCTATAATTTATATTTTTATGCCGATTAGGCCGAAGGATGAAGTAGTATCCTATTAGTTCTCTCTTTTATTGAAGTTGGGCGAAAAATTAGCATAAATCGACTTTTACATCCACAGTATTAAAAATTCCACTTGATTTCTCGAGTAAATCTTTCGGATCCGGCAATTTGCTTGGCCGCATTAAATGAGCCCAATATGCTGCCTAAAACTCCCGGCGCCAAAGCATTCTGCCCCGCCAGAAAAAGGCCGGGTATGGGAATATTATTTAAAGATGCAACTTTAAGCAATTGGCGTGAAGAACGCAGTACTCCGTAGCAAGAACCTTCCGGACAATTTACATAATCCCGAAGAGTTAAGGGAGTAAAAACATCCAGAATACGGGCATTTTTTAACCTTCCAAAAATTTCGTTTGCTTTTTGTAAAAGTCCACGGGCAAGATTTTGTTTTTCTTCTTCATAGTCGGATCCGCGTTGACCGGAGACCGTATTTTTCCACTGCTCCCATTCTTTGTATGGCGATCTAGTAATAATCGAAACTAAGTTTAAATTGTTATTTCCCCTTCGCAGTTGATAAAATATCCCGTCTCGTATCGTGCCTTTTTCATCCGTGCTGAGCCGGTATATATTATGCGACATTTCGGGATGGGCGGACGCATCAACGCTGACCTGAATGGAAATAATGCCTTCGGTTTCCTCTAAATTTAATATGCGTTGCCGGTAAGAACTGCGCAGAGCATCCGCCTCGAGCAATTCCAGCAGCACCTTCGGGTGTACATCGGCGATGACGGTATCAGACGTCAATTCGAGGCCGGATTTTAGCTTTGTTCCTGCTATTTTTCCTGATTTCAGCAATATTTTTTCAGCGCCATCGCTTAAGATAATTTTTCCGCCCAGATCCTGAAAACGTTTTACAAAAACATCGGCCATTTTGCTGCCGCTCTCTTTCAATCTCCAGGAGGAAAATAAATAACCGGCTAAAACCATGTGATGAAAAATAACCGGGCAATCGGCCAGAGGAACGCCGATAAGCTGGGCAGGAACAGCCAATACCGCCCGCAAACCTGCGGAAACTTTTAGCTTATCCAGGAATTCACCCAAGGATTGATAATAATCGATATTTTGAAAGGGGTCACCCTGATTTAGTAAAAAAGATGTCTTTAACATGCGCTGGGATATTTCCCGCAAATTCTTCATGATTAAATCCAGAGCCGTGGCGTCTTGGGGAAAAGAGTTGTGCAGATTTTTCTCGTAAGAATCAATACTGGTAGGCAAATCAAAGGTAAAATTATCAAAAATATAGCGGTCAATTATGCCATCCTGTCCCATTCGGGCAAAAAGCTCATCCACCGGTATGCCCAAAACGCGAAACATTTTTCCTAAAGGCTCATCTTCCCCCAGAGCGCCTACATAGTGGACACCAACAGGGCAGTCAATTCCTGCGCGCCGATAGGAACGCATCAATCCGCCCGGGAGCGAATTTTTTTCCACAATAGTTACCTGGAAGTTCAACAAGGATAAAAGAATTCCCGCGCTCAATCCGCCGATACCTGAACCTATAATAACGATATCTTTACCCTCTACACGATTTTTCATTTTTTCTTACCGTGGGCTTTATTTATAAGTAATTCTTTTTTTGCCGGCTGGGCTTCGATCAGCGTCATAAACAGCGAATAACTATATATCTCATTTGCCTGCAGTTCAATGTTTTGATAAATATTTTCATCGGTTTTTTCGAATTTTACATGGCGTTTCAAACTGCCACACGATGAATACTTTTTTATTTCTATATTGTTTGGTTGATTGGATAACACGTCGATCCAGCCGCCGTTTTTTTCACGCCAGCGGCAAATGACAGCTCCTCCGGGAAGACGGCCTTGCTGTTCAATTTTTCCTGTCGGTGCAAAAAAGATGAGTTTAATGTCATCGATCATGTTTTGTGCAAAATCCGCAGAATCAAAAGGCGGCAGTGCTCGATTAACTTTTAACAATCCGGCGTCCTCTTCGGCTTCGAAGAGCACAACTCCTTCCGCCATCATAATGGCGCAGGAAATTAAATGGGTGGCCGGATCAGCCAAAGTGACACCGATAATTGCCCCCTGCGTATCTCCCGCCATGCGGATTTCAATCGCATGTATCAGCCGGTATCTTTCTTTTAAAAAGGGAGAAGGACAAGCAGAAATCTTCCCGTCTGCCGGCGGCGCAGGTACATTAATTACCGGCAGACTTTGGCAGGATGCAAAAAATACAGTTGTTAGAATTAACGGGAATATCCGCTTCATTCAACATCCTGAAATGTTTTATCGCTAATTACTTTATTGATTTGCACATCACTGAAATCTATCTGGGTAAAGGCATTTGCGCTTTCTATAATTTTTACAGACTTGACTGCTTTTTCTTTTTTAGAAAGGGTAATTTTAATTTTTTCAATCATCCCGACCATGTTTTTTCCGACCGGTGTCAGTGTGATCTCTGTATATGCTCCTTCTTTTAATGTTGCTGCAAATGACGGATTTTGATCGAACTTGCCGCTCATCCAACCGGCTATCTCGTTAAGAACTATTTTCATTGCCTGTACACCGCCTGTTTTATCTTCAATCATTTTTCCGCCGGAAGCGATGTAACGCTTAGTGCCACCTTTATACGCTATTACTACGCTTCTTAATGGCCTCGGCTTCAAGTACTCCCAACGAAAAGAATCGGGCGCGGAAAAATAAAACAGTCCTTCGGAGATAAGGGGTTTGGATAAAATTTTCATGGATTTTTTTTGCACAAAGCGCGCTTTTATAGTTTTGATATTAGCGGCGTCTTTCCGCAATTGATCAAAATTATCGGCAGCAGCGGAAGTTAAAGAGATAATAACTAAAAATAGGCCGAATATTATGCCTGTAAAACCAAATAAAGAATAGCGAGTCCGCATCAGCATATCCCACCATTAATTCCAACGACCTGTCCCGTCATATAAGAGGCATCGTCTGAACACAAAAAGCGAATAACACGCGCTACTTCTTCCGGTTTGCCCAGTCTCTCCATCGGGATCGCCTTTTTGATTTCGGCAACCGGCGCATTTTTGATCATTTCGGTTTCAATTAAACCCGGAGCGACAACATTGATCCTTATTCCGAACCTTGCTACTTCTTTAGATAAAGAACGGGAAGCTCCTATTATTCCCGCCTTTGCTGCAGCGTAGTTTGTCTGGCCGCGGTTGGGCATTATTCCCGCGACCGACGAAACGGAAACAACTGAACCGCACTTTGCTTTAACCATTTCCCGTATAACCGGTTTGGTAACATTGTAAAACCCCTTGAGAGTAGTGTTGATTACATTATCCCATTCGTCTTCTCCCAGTATCATAAAAAGGCCATCGGCAGTGATTCCGGCGTTATTGACAAGTACTTGAATTTTTTTATGACGTTCAACGATAATTTTAATACTACTTATAGTCTGTATTCCATCGACAACATCAAATTTCATAATTTCTCCTGCTCCGCCGGAAGATTCGACAAGCTTTAATGTTTCCGCCGCTGCCGCCTCATTGGATTTATAGTTTATAACTACAAAGTAACCGGCTTTGGCCAGCTCCACAGCTGTTGCCCTGCCAATGCCTCTACTTGCGCCTGTAACTATCGCCACTTTTTTTTCATTCATGTTTTTAATTAATCTCCTCAAATAATATATATTTACCGACTGTCTTCATTCAAACGCAAAGCTTGAAGAACTATTGTAGCTAAAATATCTTCACCAGTTTTAATAATTCCTTGCACAACGCCATAATTATCGAACGAATACTTACTATTGACGAGAATGGTCAATTGAGTATCAACATGAATTTTCGCCACATTAAATTCGGCATTCTTGATTCCGACAAGCCAGCCCTTAACGCCAGCTTTGCCCTGCTTGCTTCTCTTGTAACCTTCGACAATAGCCGCGGTTTGGGCAGTAGCCTCAATGAGAACGAGTGAATCTACCGCATCGCCGTCAAAAAGAGGCCAGTTAGGATTTACAATTGCAGTGCTAATAGCAAAGTCTTCTTGTATCTCAAGAACTTCACTGATAATCTTTATCGGCTCACGATGTGGAATAAGGCTTTCAATGTCAATATTGGGCATAGCCATTTCTTTATAAAATTTTTTATAGCTAATGAAAAAACCACATAGAAGTCAACAAAAAAATTCTTTTGACTAAAAGTATTTCCTATTTTTTAAAAAACTAATGCAAAAATGCGTTATTGCTTTTTCCCTTTCTTTCCGATAAATAGACAAAAAAATGATTTGATGAAATTATTCTAACTATAGGCTGACGTGCAAAAAGACCACTTTACGAGTTTATACAATAAAATTTTGGCGCCACCAAAAACTCTTTGCCAGAAAGATTATACTCTTTTCGGATACAGCTATGGTGAGGTTTTTGAACTGGCTGCTGGCATCAAGGAGATTCTATCAAGGCGCGGCGGGGAGAAAACTCTTTGCCTTTGTACCGAAAAAAAGGCCGTAACTGCCGCCTGTATTCTGGCCTCACTTAGCGGTGCTTGTCAACTGATTCTGCCTTATTCTTTTTCCTCTCATGCCTTAATGGAGATGTATGAAGCTGTCGGTTTTAACGCTGCTATTTCTGATCATCCTGAAGAAATACCTTCAGGGGTAGAAATAATCACTCCTCTTCCCGGTTCAATGAGCGATATTATTTCCGAGGAAATTCGTAATCCTGATGAGCCTTTTCTCCGCCTTTTTACCGGAGGTTCCACGGGGAAACCAAAAGTCTGGTCAAAATCACCACGCAATTTATTTGCCGAAGCTTTCTATTTGAAAGAAAAATTCGCGATTTCGGGGAAAGACCTTTTTGTTTCTACGGTTCCTCCTTACCATATTTACGGACTCCTTTTTTCAGTCCTGGTTCCTTTTGTCGCTCACGCTAAAGTTCTGCCCGATATTTATACCTTCCCTCAGGAAATCATTTCCACGATCAATAAACATAAAGCCACCGTGCTGGTCAGTGTTCCGATTCACTATCGGGCATTGAAGGTGAATAATTTATCTGCGCCTTCGCTGAAAATTGCATTTTCTTCTTCCGGTGTGTTGAATCGTTCCGATGCCATTCATTTTCAGAAAAAAACTGGTCTTGGTATAACCGAAATTTACGGTTCCACGGAAACAGGTGGTATTGCCTCGCGCAGCATAAGCGAACACACCGAAAGCTGGAAGCCCGCTGATGTTGTTTCCTGGAAGATTTCCGGCAAAAGGCTTTCCATTCAATCCGCTTTTGTTTCGCCGGAAATGGAAAGAGATGCAGATGGATTCTGTGTGACCGGCGATGAAGTTCATCAGGAAAAGGGCGATCGTTTTGTTCTATTGGGAAGGGCTGATGGAATAGTCAAGGTTGCCGGTAAAAGAGTGGATCTTTTGGATGTACAAAATAAGATATTAGAATTACCACCTGTCAGCGATGCTGTCGTAATTGCGTTACCTGCGGAGAAAGGACGTGAAAGCGTTATTGCCGCTTTAGTAGTCGGTAATTTGACGGAAATACAGCTGAAAAAGATGATGCAGGAGAAGCTTGAACCTTATGCCCTGCCGCGTCGGATAAAAATCGTTTCCTCAATAGCTAGAACCGCCACCGGTAAAATTGACTTCCATAAAATAGAGCAAGTTTTCCTCGCCAGAAAAAAATAAGATAGTATAGAAATTCTACGCATCATTAAACTGTAACTCAGCGATCATCTATCTGGTGTTTTCAAGTTTTGCGTTTACCCTCTTCAGACGATGCAATAAAGAATCTCTTTGTTCGGCAGAAAGAGCATGGGTTTGATTTAATGCTTTTTCCACCAGATCTTTGGCGCGTTGATAATCGCGAACATGATGTTCCAGCCATTTGGCCAGTTCCGAGATTGTTGAATAATCCGCAGGCATTGCGGTAACTAATTCCTGCCAGATTTGAGCCGCTTCCTGCCAGCGGCCGTTGCGTTTGTATAAAAAGGAAAGTTCTTTTTTGGAAACAGCGGAGATTTTGTTACACCCTCGATCATCAAACATGTTTAAGATTTTTTCTACTCCGCAGGAATCGTGGCGTTTTGATAAAAGACGGGCTGCGGCTAAATAATCAGCATCGTGAACATTTTGCATTAATTCTTGCGCTGTCAGAATTTCCGTCAGATGGGCGGTGAGGCTCGCCATGGAAATCACATCAAGCCGGTTATGCTCAAAAATAGCTGCGAGAAGGCGTCCATCACGCTGGCGCAGCCAATCGAAATAACGCTGCGGTATTTCCCAGCCGGGGATGTCGTCTTCGCGTTCAACTCCCAGCACCTCGGCTTCCAGGGTGGCAAGACGGCTGTTCTCTAAACGATGTCCCAAAATGCGGCGTGAAGGATGCAGTAAATCCAAGTGGGGAAGCGAAAAGATGTCACTGCGTAATCGGTTTAAAATAAAACGTGTGGTCAGAAGATTAACATCGAATGCTTTTCCGTTGAATGTGACCAGAAATTTTTTTTGACCGGTTATTTCACCGAGATAGGCCAACGCGGCTTTTTCTTCACCAAAATCGCGCGCCAGAATTTGCCGGATGTGAAACTGGCCGTCTTCAAACCAGCCCAGACCGATTAAAAAAGCCATTGTTCCCGTGCCTCCGGCAAGCCCTGTCGTCTCTGTATCCAGAAACAGAGCATCGGACGAGTTACAATTGGCAATACGCGGTTCATTCGCCAGTAATGCCGCCGCTTTCATGTCCAGACCAAAGGTTTCCCTGATGTTACGATGCCCGTGACGACTGCTGCCGCGAATAACTTCGCTTGCTAGAAAAAATCTGCCATAATCGTTTTCGGTTTCTTCGCCGGGTACAATTTCCGCTAGATTGATCTTCTCAACTTCAAATCTTTTTTCCGAAGCACTTTGCTGCCGATTCGTCCTTCGCGACATGATTGTATCAATCCGGCGGCGCAATTCATCGATTTGGGTTTCTTTTGATGAAGGCTTTCCCAGAGCTTTAGTTTTTTCGCCAGTCAGACGTTTTAATTTTTCAATTGAGTTCATTTGCCGATAATCAGCTCCACAATTTTAGGAACGATTTCCTTGGCGGTTTTTCCTACTTCCAATGTCGGACCCACGCAGGATGGGCAGCCGTAAGCGCACGGACACTTTTCAATCAGACTTTTGGCGGCACCAAGCAAATTGGTATGTTCGCGATAGAGCAGTTCGGAAAATCCTATGCCACCCGGATAGGAATCGAAAATAAAGATGGTCGGATCGAATTCGTCGATTCTTGCCCCACTTTTGTCATCCAGATTTTCCGGACGTCCGGAGCCAAAAGAAGTTATTATCCTTCCGGCTTTGCCCTGGCTCACAAACCACTCCCCGCTTTTATCACCCAGCGAGCGATCGATGTCGTGCGTATCCGCCATCAGATACATGGCGGATAAATGATGCAGGGTGTAGGCCAGACCGGAAAGGCCGTCAATAATTTCCGCCGGTGTAAAGCTAAGTTTACGGAGAAGATCGCGCGGAATGGTAAACCAGTAACTGGTCGTGTGCATGTCTTTTTCCGGTAGATTTACATCGCCGTACCCGAGATTTTCGGAAGTGTAAAATTTGATCTTCTTGTAGCCGACTACTTTGCGTACAACCTGAACTTCACCATGCTCGACAATAGCTCCGGCATCTTTGTGATTATCAAAAGAATCGATTACTCTGACGTTGGTGTAAGTCATGGCATCGGTATAGTAGTCGGAATCCACCTTGCGCACATAAGCTTTTTTGCCTTCCAGGTCGAGTTTGTCCACGTGATACTGCTCGGAGGCGAGCATATAAATAGCTTCGTCATGCACGGCGGTAAAGGCACTGTCCCAGTCCACTTCCGCAATCACTTTGTGCTTGCCCGCCTCAGTGGTATCCACCACGACAACATTTTCCGGGTTAATAGAACGCAAACTTACTTCATCCGCCGGATAGCTTTCCGCCGCCCAGTGCCAGCGGTCATCTGTCCGATGCAGTACTCCTTTTTCCTCGAGATACTGGAGGAATTCTTCCAGCTTTTCACCGCCGAACTTTTCTCCTTTTTCGAAGGGCAATTCAAAGGCGGCGCTCTTGATATGATGTAGCAAGATAAGCAGATTGTCGGGATTGATACGGCAATGTTCGGGCGAAAGGGAAAAGAAATAATCGGGATTTTCCATTATAAATTGGTCCAGCGGATTACTGCGGGCAATGAGCATAGCCAAACTGCGGCCGGTACGCCTTCCCGCGCGTCCCGCCTGCTGCCAGGTGCTGGCAATAGAGCCGGGATAGCCAACCATAATGCACGCTTCCAGATTACCGATGTCGATGCCCAGTTCCAGCGCATTGGTGCTGATAACTCCCATAACTTCGCGCTCCCGCAGGCCGCTTTCGATCTCGCGGCGCAGATTCGGCAGATAGCCGCCGCGGTAGCCGGTTACAAAGTGATCGTCTTTTGGTTTCGTCCGCACAAATTTATCCTTCAGATATTTGGTCAGCACTTCCACGTTTAAGCGGCTCGTGGCAAAAACAATCGTCTGAATTCCGTTCTCAATCAGATCGGCGGCAATTTTGCGCGCGGGCGTCATGGCGCTCTGCCGGATACCCAGTTCGCGGTTAACGATGGGCGGGTTATACAAAATAAAAGTTTTGGCCGCCGTGGGTGCGCCGCTTTTATCCAGAAGAGCGACCTCACGCTCCAATATTTTTTCGGCATGTTCACGGGGATTGGCCACGGTGGCCGAGCAGCAAATAAAAACGGGATTAGCGCCGTAAAAACGGCAGATTCGCACCAGCCTGCGGATGACATTTGCAAAGTGGGACCCGAAAATGCCGCGGTAAATATGCAGTTCATCAATGACGATATATTTTAAATTCATGAAGAGCTTTTGCCATTTGGTATGATGAGGGAGAATTCCGGCATGCAGCATGTCCGGATTGGTAACGACGACATGCCCCTGCTTGCGAATGGCCTGGCGGGCATCGTCGGGTGTATCGCCGTCGTAAGTAAAGGTCTTGATATCGGCTTTCAGGTCGGTAATCAGGCTGTAGATCTCATGCATTTGATCCTGCGCCAGCGCTTTGGTCGGGAAAATATACAAGGCACGAGATTGAGGCTCTTCCAGAATGCTTTGCAGTACGGGAAGATTATAACAAAGAGTCTTGCCGCTGGCCGTCGGCGTAACCAGCACAACATCCTTCCCGTTGCGGATAAAACGAATTGCCTGTGCCTGATGTTTATAGAGTCTCTCCATGCCGTGTTTTTTCAAAACCGACTGCAGCTGCGGATTGACCCATGATGGATAATCTTCCCAATCGCCGGATTTGGCCGGTATTTCCACAACCGCTGCGGCATTGTTGTTAAAGCTTTTATTTTTCTTTAGGCGGGCAACCCATTCGTTGAGAGTTAATTTTGCCATATATTTTTATAACCTTCAGCCTATCTTACTTTCTATTATAAATAAAATACAAAATATCACAACAGCTAGTTAAGGATAACAATTGCAAAAGTTAAATTGTTGAGGTATTTAACGATGTATCAAGAATCGGAAAAAGTAAAGGTCGTTTACAAATTCGCTAAACCAAACCTAATTTTTGGGGGAGGAATGTCGAATGAATGTTCTAATCTTTGGTGCGAGTGGTTCCGCCGGCGGCAGTGTTCTCCGGGCGTGCTTTTCCTCGCCGGCTGTTAAAGAGATTCGCGCGATTACCCGGCGTCCGCTTCGTTTTACCCACAAAAAACTCCGCGTGCTCATTCACAATGATTATCTGGATTATTCACCGGTCGAAGAAGCTTTTGTTGATGTCGATGCCTGCCTCTTTTGTCTGGGCATTTCCGCGGCACAGGTCTCCGGGGAGGAGTATCACAGGATTACGCACGACTTCGCTCTCGCTGCGGCACGAACTCTACGTGTTAATAGTCCAACTGCGGTATTCCATTTTATCAGCGGTAAAGGCACGAGTGCAGACAGTCGCTTTATGTGGGCGCGCGTAAAGGCGGAAACCGAGCGCGATCTCATGACGCTGGTCAATGTGGTCTGCTGGCGTCCTGCATTCATTGATGGTGAATCATCGAACAGTAGCCCATGGCTATACCGGGCCTTAAGACCGCTCTTTAGATTATTGAAGCCATTCCGCAGCCTCTACGTCAATGGACAAGATCTCGGGCGAGCTATGTTGAAAGCTACATTAGAAAATATTCGCGGGCGAGTAATGGAAAACGCGGAAATTCGAGACCTCGCTAATCATTAGGGAGTTGATTATGACAGTACGTATAGTTCGTCTGGGAACAAAGAGAGTTCCCAATGAAGGTATTCGCATTGGAACGGTCAGGCGTCCGCCCCGCGGCGTGCCTAAAAGCGAATATTCTGCGCAGAATTGGTATGATGTATGGTTTCCCAATCTTTCACCTAGTCCGCAAACAATAAAACTGGGACAAAATGCCAAGGATGAAAGCGAATGGAAAACCTTCCTGCGTAAATTCCGCGCTGAAATGGCGATACCGGAGAATAGCAGAATTCTGGATTTGCTTGCCGCTCTCTCTCATCAAACCAATTTTTCCATTGGCTGTTATTGTGCCGACGAACAACACTGTCACAGATCGGTACTGCGCGCGCTGCTTTTAGAGCGAGGCGCGAAGGTTGAATAATTCTTAACAGGATAAGACAAGATAATGGAATATGTAATAGATAAGATGACACCTAACGATTGGGAGCAGGTCCGGAGTATATATCAAGAGGGAATCGCCACCGGCCACTCAACATTTGAAGCGGATACTCCTGACTGGGGAAAATGGAATATGACACACCTGCTTGATTGCAGATTGGTGGCAAGAGATGGAGATACCATAATGGGATGGGCTGCCTTAAGTCCTGTTTCCGGGCGCCGAGTATATTCGGGAGTGGCAGAAGTCAGTTTGTACGTTCGTGCCGCAAAGCGTCATCAAGGCGTCGGATCAGCGCTTATGGCTGCTTTGATAGGTGCCTCTGAAAAGTCTGGCATATGGACTCTACAAGGCGGGATATTCCCTGAGAATGTAGCAAGTTTGGCTCTTGTTAAAAGACATGGGTTTCGTGAAGTCGGCCGGCGCGAGCGGTTAGGCAAGATGACGCACGGCCCTCTTGCCGGGATATGGCGTAACGTTATTCTGCTAGAACGAAGAAGCCAGGCAATCGGGATAAACTAGAACGGAGTTGAAGTAATGGAGTTTTATAATAATTGTTATTCATATAAAATGAGGTAACTTCGATGAAAACAGTGGAAAGATTACTTTTGATATTGGTCTTGGCAGTTCTAATGGGGTGTCCCGTAGTTTCTAAGAATATCGTAGGCCTCGAAGATTGTAAGCTAGATGCCCAGAAGATAAACGGCACATGGATAAACGATGAAGGGGCAATTCTTGTCAAAGCAACTGATCCGGAAAAAGGTATTATAAAAATTTTTTTTCTGGAAGATAAGGAAAAAACTGAAACATTAATTATAAAAATCATGAAAGGCAATTCCTGGTTGTATTTCAATATATTGCCGGAGAAAGATAGTAAAGACGACTATATTTGGGGTCGATTCCAGCTAAAAGATAACAAACTTATTTTCTGGCATCCTTCCAATGAAGCTTTTACCAAGGCGATAAAAGAACGCAGAATCAAAGGAACGATAGAGAAGAAAAAGCAGGAAGACGGGAAATTATCGTTTGATACATCTACGGTAATTCTTACCGATAGCGCCAAAAATATAATAAACTTAATCGAGTCATCCGATGGATCATTTTTCCTCTGGGATGAACCTATAGTTTTTATTAAACTGAC
>JBEKMF010000207.1:0-2869 GCA_050008655.1 Smithellaceae bacterium | reverse complement strand
CGGCCTTGGTCATCAATTCAGCATCGCGTTCCCAAGCGCCCTCGGGGTTGTCGGCGGTGCCGGCGTAAGGGAAGACCCACTGCTCAGGATAATAATCAACGCCAAAAAACATAACCTTAACTTACGGCTTCAATCGGAGTCTAAAAGCAGACCGCTGCACTTGCAATCTAAAAATCGCAGATGCGATGGGGCACATCTCAGTTTTTGTACACTCCGACGATGCCACAAGCAGAAACTATCGGAAAATCGTGGCTTCCTTGATGATGGTCCGTCGGAAGTGGGAAGTTGAGCGCTCGGATCAGAAAAATGCTGGTTATACCAGGTGGTGTTATGTGCTTGGTCCTGAGCAATATACGCAATAAGGTTTCAAATCCAATTCGCGGTGTTCAAAAAATGAGATGCGCCTCTCCACATGCGGCGGCGAAGTAGTGGACTAAAATGCAGCGGCTGGAGTGACGTTAGGATTGTGGTGCTGCTGGCAACGATAATGCTATATTAGTTTGTTGGTGAATAAACTAATACAACATAACCGAACGCTCGAATGAAAATCAGAACCCTGATTGTTGACGACCAATTACTCGGGCGCGAAGCGCTGCATCACCTGCTCGAGCAGGAGTCCGACATTGAGGTTGTCGGCATGGCCACCAACGGCAACGAAGCCGTCGAATCCATCAACCAGCTTGCGCCCGACCTTGTTTTTCTCGACGTGGAAATGCCCGATCTGGACGGGTTCGCGGTGGTGGGTCAAATCAATCATTCGCGGATGCCGATCATCATCTTTGTCACAAAGCACAATGATCTGGCATTAAAGGCATTCGACGTACATGCTTTGGACTATCTGATCAAACCCTGCAAGCAGGATCGCCTTCAAACAGCTCTACAACGGGTCAGAAAACAACTCCGGCAGGATCGGAACGGCGACATCCAGGAAAAGCTGACTGAGTTGTTGCATGACCTGAAAACCAAGCCCAAATCCGTGGAATGTCTGGCCGTCAAATCCGGAGGACGCATTTTCTTTATCCAGTTCAAGGACATTGACTGGATCGAAGCCGCGGACAATTACACGAAACTGCACGTGAACAAAGAGGCTCACATGCTCCGCGAAACAATGACTGGTTTGGAAAAAAAAATCCCATCCGATGGATTCCTCCGCATCAGCCGCTCTGCCATCGTGAACCTCGAGCGCATCAAGGAGTTGCACCCGATGTTTCACGGGGAATTCGTCATCGTGCTGCACAACGGGACGCAACTAACCCTCACCCGCAGTTACCGCGACAAGTTCAGTCGCCTTGGCCTTTCCTAGAATCATCCATTTATTCATAGATATACGCCTTGTCTAGCCTTGTCTAAGGGCCATTCCGGGCAGTCCTCTGTCCTAGTATTCATCCCTTTCCACCCCTGATTCCCGGCAATTCGCCCCTGAATTCAGCCGGTTCGTCCCTAATTTATTATTTTTTGGACAGTCACGCGCAATACTCACAGCGTTCATGTAACCAAGGTGAGTTTTGTGATTGCCTGTTATAGGCGGCCGCACGCTCCCCAAAAATTTAAGGCATTGTCCTGTGACGATTACAAGTAGAATGTGTCTCAACGCTCACGGGCTGAAGGCTGCTCGGGCTTCCGGTCGTCGTGTTTATGACTTTACTCGTTCTTGTCCCATGACTCCCCAGGCAAATTAATAAAGAAAGCAAATCTATGAAAAAGTTAACATCCTTGACACGACTCACCCTTATCGCCGGCCTCCTTCTGGCCGCGTCCAGTTCTGCCTTTGCGGGCTGGTACAACGCAAGCTGGACCTACCGTAAGGCAATCACCATTGACCACACCAAGGTCAGCGCCG
Organism: Smithellaceae bacterium; assembly: GCA_050008655.1. GTDB lineage: Bacteria > Desulfobacterota > Syntrophia > Syntrophales > Smithellaceae > UBA4810. Next base: position 1,029 of record JBEKMF010000207.1, on the reverse strand, counting down.
ACCAGTTGGGTTTTCCCGTCCTGATCAATCTGGCCTCCGACGCCGACTTGGCGGCCCGCGCCCGCAGTGACGGCTTCGACCTCCTCTTCACTTCCAGCGATGGTACCACCGTCTTGCCCTACGAGCGGGAAAAATATACGAATGTCACCGGCGAGCTGGTGGCCTGGGTAAAGGTCCCCACTCTCAGCAGCACGGCCGATACGGTCCTCTACCTGTATTACGGGAATGCCGCCGCGACGGACCAGCAGAACGTGAGCAACGTCTGGGATTCCAATTACAGGGGCGTATGGCATTTGAAGGAAAACCCCAGAGGCACGGCTCCCCAAATAAAAGACAGCACGGGGGGCGCCAATAACGGTACGACTGGAAGCGGCTTTGTAGCGGGTGACCAACAGTCCGCAAAAATCGACGGAGGGTTGCACTTTGGCGGAGCCGCTACTTATGACGTCCCCATTGCTAACGAAACGAATTTCGACTTCCAGTACAACAGTTCATTCTCCATCGAATACTGGTCCAAGCCAACGTCCGGCCAGACTGGCAAACAGAATCCCGTTTCAAAAGTGCAAAGCACCACAACGTATCCAGGATATGAGATCGGCCATAACTTCGGTGGCACGCCGTCAGGTGGCATACCAACCAACGTCGCTGGAGGCGTTCGGATTATCCTGGTTAATAAAGCGGATGGAAGCGCTTCTGCGCGCAGGCAAATTGTCGTTTACCGTCCCGGAACAAAACTCAACGACGGTGCCTGGCATCACTACGTCTGGACCTATAACGGCAACGGACATGCAAACGGCGTTATACTGTACGAAGACGGCACGCCGCTCGCCCTGACAACCGATAGCGAGGGGGATACCCTGGGTGCTAATTCGATGCTCAACAACGTGCCCGTGCATATTGGCATGCGCGAGAATAATACGACAAATTGGTACAATGGTTTGCTGGACGAAGTCCGCATCTCCGCCACGGCCAGAAGCGCAGCTTGGATCCAGACCGAATGGACCAACCAAGCCGCCCCTGCTTCCTTCT
>JBEKMF010000206.1:0-2951 GCA_050008655.1 Smithellaceae bacterium | reverse complement strand
CGAAAGTGTGTTTTTCCCAGGTATCATCACGGCCTTCGGGATTATTTGCAAGCGAGGCGTTAATTCCGCCCTGCGCGGCAATGGAATGGGAACGCACGGGATAGACCTTGGAAATCAATCCTACATCGTATTTATCGCAAAGACCGACGGCCGCCCGCAAACCGGTTAAGCCGCCGCCAACTATGAGAATATCGTGAGTAAGCATCATTACGAAACCCTGACAAAGAAGTAAATTAAAATAGCCGAAACCGCCGCCGCCGCAATGTTCGATATCCAGAACAACTGCTTTTCCTTGCGGTAACCCAGATCAATAATGATGGTGCGAATGCCGTAGATGCTGTGAAAAGTAAAAAGAATCAGGATAAGAACATCGATAACCGGATTCCTGTGCAGACTCAAAGCCCAGTCGGGCCGATTATCTTTGGGCAGAAGAAAATAGCCGGTTAAGATTTTAATGCCGATCAAAACAATCAGAGTCGCGCCGCTGATGCGGTGAAAAAGCCAGATAAACATATGTTCCCCCTATATGATTAAATCCCTCATTTCCCCTTATAACTTGGTTTTCTTTTTTCCAAAAAGGCCTTCATGCCTTCTGTTTGATCTTCACTGGCAAAAGCCAGAGAGAAAGACGCTCTTTCAATAATTTTACCCGTGTAATTATCAACGTCCTGTGCGTTTTGCACGGAAAATTTGGCCAGACCAACGGCAATGGGGCTGTGGCGGGTGATCATTTTGGCCATGGCGAAAGCCTCTTCCATCAGTTTGTCGTCCGGTACGACCTTGTTGACCAGATTGATGGATAATGCTTCCTGAGCAGTAATCATCTTACCGGTGAGAACGAGTTCTTTCGCTTTTCCCAAGCCCACCAGTTTGGAAAGACGAACCGTACCGCCGGCACCGGGAATGATGCCGATGTTGATTTCCGGCTGGCCAAATTGCGCGCTTTCCGCGGCGACGCGGATATCGCAGCCCATCGCCAACTCGCATCCGCCGCCTAGGCAGAAACCGGCAATCGCCGCGATAAATGGCTTTCGCGATTCTTCCATTCTCAATGTTAAATCCCAAAGCTCCGAATTGGAAAACATTTCCATGGCGGTGTTATTGACCATGGCGGCAATATCGGCCCCCGCAGCAAAAACTTTTGCGCCTCCGGTGAGGATGATGGCGCGTACATTATTATCCGCTTCCATATCGGCGATAGCCTGAGCTAATTCTGCTCTGACGGTTTGATTGATCGCGTTGCGCACTTCGGGACGATTCAACGTAATGATGCCGAGTTTCTCTTCGGCTTTTTTCTCGACAATAATAGTAGTGTAGCTCATGAAAATCCTCCTTAATAATTTAATTGATCACCAATGATTCTTCGGGGCAAGTCAAAACAATATCTTCTTCGCTCTTAATCAGTTCCGTAGTGAGAAATGCCTGGGGCAGTATATTGTTCAAGTAATACCGGGCGGATGCGATTTTGCCCTCATAAAATATCGCCTCGTTTGTGCCTTTTTTCTGGGACGAAAGCTTTTTAACCGCAATTAACGCTTGCTCCATAAGACATTCGGCGACAAAGACTTGCGAACAAACAAATAACGCCCGCATGGCGTTGAGCGGTATCAACTGCCGCTTGGCCTCGAAATTGACATACCAGGAATCATAGGTCGCTTTTACTTCGGTCAGGGCTTGATAACCTTTGGCTAGGTTTTTCATTTCGCGTTCAAAACCTTTTGCCTTCGCGTTGGCATCGATGAATGCCTTGATAGAGGCCATCCATTGGGCGAAAGGCGCTCCTTCTTTCATGCGCATTTTGCGTCCGATCAGGTCGTTGGCGTGAATAAAAGATGTGCCCTCCCAGATGGTCAGAATCTTGGAATCGCGCAGATACTGCTCCACCGGATATTCCGTGGAGTAGCCAACGCCTCCCAAAACCTGGATGGCCTGAGCGATAACGCCGAGACTCGCCTCACTGCCGTAGCCCTTTACCAGAGGAGTGAGAATTTCCGCAAATTCACCTAGTTTTTTAGCTTTTTCCTTGTCGCTGGAATTACCCTGAATATCCAGGTAATAAAATCCCTTGAAAATCATCGCGCGGATTCCTTCGACCGTGGCTTTCATATCGAGAAGCATCCGGCGAATATCTTCATGCTTGATAATCGGGACGCGTTCGGCGTTTTTGATACCGAAAGGGCGGCCCTGGATGCGTTCCGTGGCGTACTGTGCGGCAAAATAGTACGCGGCGGCAGCCTGCGTGTTGGAATTATGGCCGGTACCGATTCTTGATTCGTTCATCATGTGAAACATCATGGATAACCCCTGAGAAAAACCCTTAGCGTCGGGAGCTGGACCGAGCATGATGCCGCGACAGTTATCGTCGTCGCCGAAATTGAGAAGGGCAGTCGCCTGAGCGTGCAGTCCCATTTTATGCTCGACACTGGCGGTAATGATGTCATTGGGTTTTCCCAGCGAGCCGTCATCATTCACCCAAATTTTAGGAACAACGTAAAGCCCGATACCCGGCGAGCCCGGAGCGCCTTTTTCAGGACGCGCCAGCACCAGGTGGATGGTATTTTCACCCGTGCCCTGGTCTCCAGCGGTGATAAACATTTTGGTTCCTTTGATCTTCCATATCCGGGGGGCGTCCGTAGGATAGGCTCGCGTGATGATATCGCCCGTATCCGAGCCGAAGTTCGGTTCGGTCAGGCACATTGTTCCCTGCCAATCGCCGTTGAGCATTTTCGGGATAAACATATCGTTATCTTTTTGAGTACCGAAGCGCAGGATGAGATTAGCCGCGCCGCTGGTCAATTTAACGCACGAGGTCAGGGCAGGGCAGGCGGCAGTATTCATTTCAAAGATGGCTTTATACAATATCAGGGGCATTCCCGCTTCCATCTTGATACATTCACTGCTCGAACCCCAGCCGTTTTGCTGTAAAAACTGGTAGGCTTCTTTGAATCCGG
>JBEKMF010000205.1:0-5892 GCA_050008655.1 Smithellaceae bacterium | reverse complement strand
TCCTATCGCGCACTAGGAATCCAGAACCGTTCTTTGTGGGATTCAGGACGTTCATTAACTCCTATCCAGATGCTACAGAATGGACCGTGGATGGATTGATTCAAAAAGAAGGTAACGGTTTAATCCTTGGCGACCCTGGTACTTCTAAGTCTCTTGCTGTTTTCGATCTTGCATTACATCTCGTTGGCGGTGTAGCATGGTTCCATCACAGGGTTCCACAGAGAGTCAGGGTTGGAATTGTAACGCGAGAAGATGCTCCAGGTTTATCTCAGAGTAGACTTAGGAGGTTAAAGGAAGGTGCCTCTGAGTCACTAGCTATGTTTCTTCAAGGGATTGATTTAGAAGACTGGCTCTACATCCACACACGGGCGCAGAGAGAGACATGGACACTGCAAAACGAGGCTGATATTCAAGAGATTATCGAATCCATCAAAGAGCGACAGATTCAGATATGCTTCTTCGATGTTTTCCGCGTTCTCTGGCACGGCAATGAAAACGACTCACAAGAAACAGCAGCGGTTCTTGAGACAGCAAAGCGGATCGGGAGAGAGGCGAAATGCCAAGTAGGGCTAGTCCACCACGTCTCCAAAAGTGATCGTGGCACAATCTTCGATAGGGCTAGAGGGTCTGGTATTTTAGGTTGGAGAGAGTGGGCTATCGGATTAAGCATTGAGAATCCTGATGCACAACCGAAAGACCAGATACGCAAAGCAGAGTTTCAGTGTAAAGCGGAGTGTGCGGCCAATCCTATCTACTACCGCATTGACGGCTACGAAAAGATGCTGAAACTCGAAGAAGTCGATCCTCCTATCCCGCAATACAACTTTAAGCACTCAGGCAAAAAAGGAAAGAAAGAAGAGCCGCAGGACATAATACCGTTCTAGGAGAGTACATTGAGACATTCCGCACTATGCACAGACGAAGAAGGAATCAACGAGTTCAACGCACGGATGGACCGAGAGGATATAGAAGCTCTTTCCGTGACCTGTCCGCTTGAGAGTTGCGGTGCTGAGGTAGGGGAGCATTGCTGCACAGATTCGGGACAGCGGAGAATACGTCATTGCCGCCGTCTTTTAGAAGCGAGGAAACAGAATGGATGAGTTAGTTACGATCACAGAGAATCAATCGGTAGGTTTGCCGGGATGCTCTTACATCTATGCGCCTTCCGGTCAAGCTGGAGAGTATGCTCCTCTCGCTGCTAATCCTTATCGCGGATGCGGACATGCTTGCGCCTACTGTTATGTTCCGGCAGTGCTGCGAATGGAACGTGTCGAGTTCGATAAAGGCGCTGTTGCGCGTCCTAACTTTCTCGATCATCTGCGAAAGGATGCACGGAAATATCAAGCGTTTAACATTCAAGAACAAGTGATGCTGAGTTTTACGACAGATGTTTATTCTCCATTCGACCGCTCTCTCACGCGGCCTACTATCGAAATCCTACGCGAACATGGGCTAGGATTCTGTGTGCTTACGAAGGGCGGTACAAGGGCAACAGTAGACTTGGATTTATACCGTCCTAAGCGTGATGCGTTCGCTTCAACCTTAACCAGCCTTGACGATATGTTCTCGCTTAAATGGGAGCGTAGCGCAGCCCTGCCTGGAGATAGGATGGCAGCACTTAAGATATTCCATGACGCCGGAATCTTCACTTGGGTTAGCCTTGAGCCAACACTAGACTGCGAATCTAGTTTATCCATTATCGACAGGACGCACGAATTTGTTGACCTTTTCAAGATTGGAAGAGTAAACTATCTTCCCATGACGAAGACGACAGACTGGAAATCATACACAGAGCGTATGGTTGAACTCTGTGCGAAGTTAGGTGTGGCTCATTATGTGAAAAAAGATTTACAACCATACCTGCCTGCTGGTTACAAAAATCCTCTGCGCGTACCACAGCATCACTAGGAGTAAAGATGCGCCCAGCACGAACGATTTTGCTCGTAGGTGAGAACGAGGACACACTCAGTCCTCTCCGCTATGTCCTACGTAACTCATCACCGGAGCCAGATGCGGCTTTAGTTCCATGCTATCGCGTTACAACAACTAACAGCGCACAGGACGCCTTAGATGAACTTTGTGAACATAAGTACGATGTAATGCTATGTCAACATCCTAGCGCGTCTATCAAAAACCTCTTAAGGTGTATGAAGGATACTTTCGCATGGGTTCCTGTCCTGATCTTAACAGAAAAACCGCCGCCCGAAGGAATGAGATACGCAGATCACATCCTCTACAAACCTAGAATGAGGACGTTGCTTGCGAAGATTAAGGATGCTACGCATCATAAAGGTCCAAGGAAAAGTTCTCCTGCGGCGATGCGGTGCGGGCACAACAGAAAGAAGCCAGTGCAGTCAGAGACGAGTGTTGAGCGAGTGGAGGTAGCGGCATGAGCAAAACCATCCACCTAGTCGTCTCCGTTCGCGGTATGCTCAATTGGTCAACCGCAGAGAGCAAACGTAATCTCAAATGGATTACAGACAAAGACGGGAATAAATATCCTTCCGTTAATGCTCTTCGTAACGCGCTTATGGATGAGTTAGCGCAAGGTCACGAAGTTCTTCCTACCGGAGAATGTGATCGTCACGACTGGAAGAAAGGATGCTTGGGACATGAGTCTATTTCGCAGGAAGGGTGACAAGAATAAATACTCATTTCTCGACCGTGAGTGCATAGGACGTTCCTGTTGGTCGCCAGGGATGTATCAGCATCGCGGTGCAACTCTGAGCGGTAGCCGTAACACTGGAAGTCCTGATTCGCCGTGCTGTATGCACCGTGCTTACCACGGGTGTCCTGATGACAAACTTGTACTCGTTGAACTCAGGAAAGAACGGAAAGCGGAAGGATGGAAACCTGCATGAGAGGAACTGAGATCACAGATGCACAGATGGATGCTGCTGAGAAATTTATTCTCCTGTGCCGGACGGACGGAAATACAAAGATGCCTAAGCCGGAGGAATCGGTTTCTATGCCGTGGGCTAATATCGTTCGCATTGTGGCTTGGTATGGGGCGATAAGAGCTAAAGCTGTGGCAGATGGGAACTCTGTTGATGAGGTTGGAGAAACATACAAGACAGGGAAAGAGAAATGAAACGAACTCCATTAAAGCGGTCTACTACTCCTATCCGCAAGCGGAAGTACCGCAAAGGTGAGGAGACTATAGGTAAGACGGGAAGGATACGACTGCGCGGGAAGAAGCTGGAAGAGTTAAGGTACGCCAGATTCCTACGCGATAATGAAACCTGCCGAGATTGCGGAAAGAAAGTCTACTACACAGCACGTTTCGATGGCGATCCTGACGCCTATGACATGGCGCATATAGTTAGCCGTGGAGCGGGAGGCAGCGACACGATAGAGAACACAAAAACTTTATGCCATGCTTGCCACATGAGAGAACATACGGAAGGTAAGAATACAGAATGAAAGCATCTATCCTAGTAGGTCACGTTTTAGATCGCCTGAAAGATATTCCTGACGGCTCAGTGCAAACCTGCGTAACCAGTCCTCCATATTGGGGCTTGAGGGATTACGGGACCGCTGAGTGGGAAGGTGGAGACACGTTCTGTGACCACAAGAAGCCTAGCAGGTTTGACTATGCTCTCAATTCAGGCTTAGGGCCAACTGGAGTACAAGATCAGGCAAGCAATGCTGTGAGCGGATCAGTGACTCAATATTCAAGTGTGTGCGAAAAGTGCGGGGCGCAACGCATCGACAATCAAATTGGATTAGAGAAAACCCCACAGGAATACGTCGAAAAGATTGTTTCTGTGTTCCGTGAAGTTAAGCGAGTCCTGCGTGACGATGGAACCTGCTGGGCGAATATGGGAGACAGCTACGCGGCCAACCGGGGGTATCAGGTTCCTGATGGTAAGTGGGTTGATGTTGGGAACAGCAAAGGAATGAAGGCTGACGACTTCGGCCTCAAGCCCAAAGACCTTGTGGGTGTTCCGTGGATGCTGGCTTTCGCTCTTCGTGCAGATGGGTGGTATCTGAGGTCTGAGATTATATGGTGTCTCTCTGGTGGGGCCTTTATTTATGCTAGAACACAGAAAGGCGATATGCCTTTAATGGTCAGAGACGTTGCACGTCTTGATCCATCTACTGTTAAATTGTGGAACGGAAAGAAATGGACGCAAGTTAGCGGATGGTCTCGTTCCAAACGTCGTGGCACCGAGATTGAAATTCTCCTGCGGAGCGGTGAACGAATTGGTTGTACTCCAACTCATCAATGGCCTACAAGTCGCGGATTGCTGAAAGCATCGGAATTATCTATTGGTGATTTATTGCAATCAGTGACTATTCCAGAACCAGAACATCCGCTAGATACGGCAACCATCAGTAGGGATGTAGCGTGGTTTGTTGGCCTTTATATTGCAGAAGGATCGCGGTCAAAAGATAAGATTCAAATTTCTGGTCACGCAAAAGAGGGCGCAAGATGGGAGCGGTGCAGAAGGATCGCGCTTGAGTGGGGTGGTTCGGCAAGTAAAGATGTTTCTGGTAACGGAATGACGATTCACATGTACGGAAAGTTCTTAAATACAATCATCGACCAATTCGTGAGCGGTAGAATTGCGAAGAATAAATGTCTCGCTCCAGTCTGCTGGAGATACTCAAACGAGTGGTTACGCTCTCTGCTTGACGGCTATTTGAGTGGTGACGGCGGTTGGGATGAGGCGAACGAGCGATGGCGTCTCGGATTCTGCCGCAATTACAATCTCGAAAGAGATTTGCGAACACTAGCGGCACGTTTATCTTTCCGTCTCGTTCTTAATCCTGGCTATTCGACGTGCAACGGGAAAAAGTTTCCGTCGTTTCACGGGGAAATACGCTTCAAAGTTAGCGGGCACCACAACTGCAAATATCCACAGGAGATAGTTGAAATCCGTAAGGCAAGATGCCGTGAAGTTTACGACATTGGCGTTGCCGATGAGCCACATACCTATGCACTGGCCTCTGGAATAATCACGCATAATTCAAAGCCTAACCCGATGCCTGAAAGCGTGGGGGACCGTCCTACCAAAGCACACGAGCAGATATTCCTCCTTTCAAAGTCTCCTAGATATTTCTACGACATTGAAGCAATCAAGGAAGAATCAATAGTCGCACCGGGCGAAGGTGGGCATCAACGGTTTGGAAATCCAGGAGGGAAGGCAGAGATAGAGTACGGTGCGTTGGTTTCTGGCGATATTTGGTATGGAAACGGCACACGTAATAAGCGGTCTGTGTGGACCGTGGTAACGCAGCCTTTTCCAGAGGCACACTTTGCCACGTTCCCAGAGGCGCTAATAGAGCCTTGCATCCTCGCCGGTACGTCAGAGCATGGTGCGTGTCCTGAATGCGGCTCTCCGTATAAAAGAATCATGCAAAAAACAGGCTGGCCTGATCCTGAAAACATAGAGGACGATCAAGGACGCATGAAGGCAAGTGGGGAAATCGCTACTGACACGCAGCGGCGGAAGGAATTATCAGGAGCTAAACATGCTGCTTTCAAGGCGGCTAATCCTGACGTTCTTCTTGGTTGGGAACCAACCTGTAAATGCGTCTCAGATAAACCGCTCAAACCGTGTCTCGTACTTGATCCTTTCTGTGGAAGTGGTACTACCGGAGTTGTAGCCTTACGCTACCATCGTGATTTTATTGGATGCGAATTAAATCCAGAGTACGCAAGCATGGCTGAGCGTAGGATTAACAATGAGGCTCCGATGTTTAACGAGGTAGAAGTGAAATGACACCCGATATTTGTCCTTACTGTCAAAAATCTCTCCATGTTGGCATACAGCAGGCCGGTAAGAGGGTTTGTTCGCTATGCGGCCTATCGGTGCGTAAAAGACACAAGTGGCATATCGGAAGTGATGGTAGAATTAGACATCGGGACTGCAAAAATCCGACAGG
>JBEKMF010000204.1:0-3673 GCA_050008655.1 Smithellaceae bacterium | reverse complement strand
TCGCAAACCAATGTCCGCAGCGACAAAGAAGCGGCTGTCTTTGCTTGCCAAGCGCCGTTGGGCAGCACGGAAAAAGACGGCGAAAGCCTCGTAGACCGTACGAATGAGTAACGCAGTGGGGCGGCATCTGCTGCCCTAGTTTCATTTGTGCTCACAAGGAAATCCTCCCGGAAACCTCACGACACGTTGTCGTGGGGTAGAAATGTCCGAATCGGTCTCCCAAACGGCCATCCCATCAGTCTGGCGAGCGCCAACGGTGTCCGGCACGCCGCAGTGACGAAGCGTCGCGCTCCAGATACAATCGCCCCAACAACGTCGGAACAGGCGAGATGAGTGTACAATCTTTAACGTTCTCGAAGTCATAAACGAAATTTCGGTTGAGACTGAAGCGGCTTCGGCCGGAGTAGTAGCACGGAGGAATTAGCAAGTGTCTCGTCTAAAGGGAACCGTTAAATGGTTCAACAACGCTAAGGGGTTCGGCTTTATCGGCCGCGATGGTGAACCCGATCTTTAAGGTGATCAGGTTGAATTTGAGATCATCGAGGGACAGAAAGGGCCTCAGGCTAGCAACGTCACGAAAGTCGCCTGACTTCGAATAAGCCGGTGAGATTGTGTCGGAGGCAAGCCAGCGATCATCGAGCAACTGATGTAAGCTTTATTCCACCACGACCATTTTGAGGTACTCTTTCGCTATCGCCAGCGGTTGGAAGAGATACTCAAGGTACTACCTCCTGCGTTCCCGGTTTTTGCCCATAGAACCGATTGGAGGACAGCGATGTCGTGACCTGACAATATCGGATGAATACCGCAACATCGCTCGCTATCTCCGCCAGTACTGCCCCCGGAAACCGCTAAACGCAACGGAGGCGATTACAGTGGTCGGAGGGTCGGTAATAGACCGTTGGGGTGGTGAGGATGGTGCGGAAGCTCTGCGGACCCTCGCTCAGGGGAGAAGTCATTGTGGATAATCGTGAAACTGCTGAAATGCTGAATGCGGTTCCTGTGACAAAAGAGGAGCTTGAACGTGTAATAACAGAAGCTGAAAAACTTCATGCTGAAGGGACAGATGAAGACGAGGGCGGTATGTACCTTATTGCACGCTTATTCAAGGAGCAGCCTCAAAAAGCAGAGGCAATATATTTCCGCATGATGGCTTTAGCCAACATAATTGAGAAACAAAGTGCGCCCGGTTGGACTTTGCCAAGCACTAAAGATGGTGCTGTTTTCACGAAGCAGGAGTTGATTGACGCTACTGCTGTGTTTCCGTTATCTGTGGTCGATGGCGATATTGGTTTTGAGTTAAAGGGCTTTCTTTCAAAGGCCCTTGAGTTAGCCAAGGTAGAGGGAACCTGTTAAGCAGAGTATTATCGGGCATCCCCCAAACACACGAAGCCCCAGCATCTCAGCCGAGGCTTTGCGAGATAATCGGATTACCTTCTCAGATTAAAGGAACCGAAACGTTACTGCCAAGGAAACCCGCCTAGAATGCCGTTGCAGCCCGTCCCATTACCGTGAGATTGTTAGATTTCAAGGGAGAAACAGTCCCAAGGAGAATGTTTAATGGCAACGATGACAAAGACGCAGTTGGTTAAGTTGATGGCCGGGAAGATCGAAGTCACCAACAAGCAGGCGGCGACCTTTCTGGACACGCTGGCTGAAGTGGCGGTAAGAGAGGCCAAGAAGAACGGGGTGTTTGTCGTCCCCGGTCTTGGACGCCTGAAGAAGGTGCAGCGCAAGGCTCGCATGGGCCGCAACCCGCAGACCGGCGAAGCGATCAAAATCAAGGCAAAGACCGTGGCAAAGTTTTATGTGGCTAAGGCGGTCAAGGACGCCATCACCCCGCCGAAGAAGTAGTCGGCAAGATTTTTGTTTCCCAAAGAAGGCTGGCGGCAACGCTGGCCTTTGTTTTTCGTTTTCAGCCCCCGGCACAATCGGCGGGAAATGTTTCCCACTACGGCGGTCGCCATGGCCGGGGGAGGCGGCGATTCTGGGCGGCGGCAACCTGAGCGCTAGTTTTTTCGAAGTAGCTGTTGAGCAAGCAGTGAGAACAGCAGTCCGGTAGGAATCGAAAAGTAAAAAAAGAAGAAGGCCGACATCCTCCCCCAAGCATGTCGGACTCTTTAGCCTGAAGCACAGCAGATTCTCTGTGCCACATGGAACATATCGCCACCCACCCCTCCGTGCAAGTTACGTCGGGTACCACCGGAAATAACGGGGGATTACTCTTGTTACTTGCGCAATTCAAGCAGGAGGAGCAAAATCTGACTCAGATATCTACTTTGGGTAGCCCTTCCACCCGATTGTCCACCGCAGCATTTACTCGGGCCTAACTCACCTATCAACCCCAGCTTTCGAGCTGGGGCTTGTCGTTCATGGGTGATGTGCACCGTTCCAGCACCCCAATCATCCCTCCTGACATCGTTCCTTCGCATAGTTCCAGGCTGAAAATGGCGGACTTCCAGCATCCGGATCATCGGTCACGATGAATGGGTCAGGTCCAAAACCAGTGTACTGCTCGTATCGTTCCGCCGCCGTTATATCAAGTGGAACCTCGACCTTGAGAAACTCATCTACCATGCGTTTGCAAGCCGCAACCGCCTCTTCCAGAGTGGCAAAATCACCCAGCTTGTATCGTTCCTCCTCGTCCATGAAGTGGTAATTGTCATCTACATAGACCGAATATGTATGCCCCAATCATTGCCTCCCGATGTGTTTCAAGCCCAACCCCCGACGCCATACTGAGTGCCCCCCCGAATTGTGATAGGCAAACCAATCAAGCACTCTTTTGTCGAACTCATCTCCAGCCGCACCTCTCGCACCGCAATGGCCAGCATTGGGCACCTCCCAGAGAACGATGTTGGTGGGGTTATGGGCTCGAATCCTTTCCGATTGCTCGGGAGGGATGTTGGTATCCGCCAAGCCGTGAATAAGCAAGATCGGGATGCTGCTCCCCACGACTGCCGATTCCGGCGATGCACTCGCTATGTTTACGCCCCGTGTAATCTGGCCGTAGAGAAAGGCAAATTCGACCGCTGGCCGAAGAGCAATCTCTCCTAACCACATTCCCGTATGGAGGAACTGCCCCACCCGGATATAGGAAACCTGTCGAAAGTTGGAAAAAGTCGATTCCGCAACCACGGCACAGAACCGATTCTCCTGCTTCAGGGCTTGCAAAAGAGTTGCCGCTCCGAATGACTCACCCAGTCCAAACACGCAGTGCGGATCGTCTTGCACCTGCAAGAAATCGAACCAGCGGTGCACATCGTTCGCTTCCTTGATTCCGTAGGTCGGAAAGGTGCCACCACTGTCGCCCTGAGCCCGAGCGTCGGGTGCCAGAACGTCGTAGCCATGCGACAGGAACAACTCGGCGTATCCCATCATGCCTTGGCGGTTGTCTCCGATACCGTGCAAAAGTATAACGGCGTTACCATTGGCATTCGGCGGATGTGCAAACCAGCCTCGAAGCACGATGCCATCTGAAGCGGTGATGGCTACGTCCCGCAAGAGTGCGCCAAAGCGAGCGGCCATAACTTCGCTTGAGTGCTGTTGGGTAATCGGTACTCGTTGCGGATAAAATGCCAGCCTTGCCAGAACAACACCGAGGACGATGCAGAACCCGAGGTAGTACGCCACCACTCTGATAATGATCCGGCGTGCTCGCAAGAATTCTCCT
>JBEKMF010000203.1:0-7306 GCA_050008655.1 Smithellaceae bacterium | reverse complement strand
AAATACTTTCCATGAACTAAAAGTTCCTGTACCTCTTGTTCCTGTAATAGATAAAACTAATGATGTTCCAGTATATGAGGTAACAGTACCATACATATAATGAGCATAATCATTAGCAATGCATAAATTTTCACCATTAACTATAGATAATCCTGCTGAAACAGTTAATGTGATACTACTTGCACTAATTGTTTCAGATGTTGTTGATGTAGAGATAATTATATCTGGTAAATCAAAATAAACATTTAATCCAGAAATACCATTCCAGTAGCCAGCTCCTGAATTTGTAATAAAGGTATTATTAACAGAACCACCACCAAGTATAGCGATTGATGAAGCTGGAGTTATGGGATTCCCACCGATTATATCAACTAATGCAGAAAAGAAACCGGAACCGGAACCAGTTGAAGGACTTCCAAATGGAATATTAAGTTCAGTAATGACACCACCAATGATTGAAGTTTGACCACCTGACAATTCTGCAACTGCAAAAGCACCATCACCATCACCTACAACATTGATAATTGGTTGAGGATTAACATTTAGAACATAACCATAAGTTCCGTCAGAAAATAATATCTGATTTCCACCTGTCGGAGCTAATCCATTATCAGTAAATCCTGTAATGTCACCTGAAATAGTTTGTAAAAGAGGAAAAGAATATTCATTGGTTAAATCAACTACACTTATACCGTCATAGGTAACAATATGATTTCCAACAATATGATATTGAAGTCCATTAAATGAATAACAACCTCTGCTAATTCCAGATAATGTTTCAACAAGCGTTAAACCAGGTCGTGAGATTAAAGCAATCTGTGATTTACTATCTGGTGGACTAAACTCTGGATATAGGTTAACTGTAACACTTGGGTCTACATCCTTTGACCTTGATGTATATGAATTGTCTAAAAACGGTATTTTCATTATATTCTTTCATTTAATTATTAGGCATTGAATTATATATATTCATTGTTCTTCCCCAATTCTTTAATTTTGGAGCTAATGAAATATCACGCCAGTTTTGTTTATATACAATACCTTCATTGATTGTATCTTGAATCCTTAATTCAGGAAGTAAAGCACCTTTTCCGTACATTCTAGCTATTTTTATTGCAAGTTTTACTTCCAAAAGATTCATATACATTTCATCAAAATATACAGTATCAGTTAAAGCAACAAATCTTGTTAATTCTTTAATAGAGACAATATGAAGTGTATATTGTTCTGCAAAATCAGGAATTAAATAAAGTTTTATTGTACCTATTTCACTTGTTGCATCAGTTAAACCTATATCATAAAACAATTGTGTTGGTCTTGATTGCGATATTTGTACATCTACTTCATTTTGATATGGTTCTCTTGGAATTAATGTTATAGGATAATGATTATTAAAAGAATCTACAATATAAGCTGATTCAATTTTCCACGGACGACTTGTATTGAAAACACTTGGCCCCGGAGTTTGACCAAGACCAATTGTATAAATTCCAACACCACCTGTTAAAATAAATCCTTCATCTAATGTTTGCTGTATAAGTAATCCATCAACTGAATATTGAGCAATTATTTTATTAAGTTTAGGTAGATTATTTTGAAGGTCATTAGTGGTATCATAATTTTCTGCTCTACCTAAACCTAATTCTTGTAATCCACCTACTATAATGTCCTGTGCTGTATATAGAGCCATAATTTATCCTTTAAGATACAGGTATTTCATACAAATCAAACCAAATTGACCAATGTTCACCTGTACCAAATGTTTTTACTTGAATTGTATAAACTGTATTTGGTGCAAGTATCCATTCATTATCATCTCTGTCTGGTGGATAAGTTGGTGCAGCACCAGAACCTAAAGCACCAGCTTGGGCATCATTAATATCAAGTAATATTCCATTGGATGTAACTGAACCTGATACATGACAAAGCATAGTAGTATTCGAAATATTTCCATTTGCTACACTTGCATTTGCTACACGATTACGACAATTTAAATTAATTACATAATCATTTCCTGATATTGGAACAACAGAACCTTCATATAAACTTACTAAAGCTTCTGATGAAGAACCATATCCAAAAATTAAATGTGCTGATTCTACTCCTGTTTTAATAACATATATATAAGTAACACCAGACCCAATTCCTGTTACATAATCTACTCCATAAAATCTTCCACCATCATGAATCTCTTGATGATTGTGATTTATAGAAACTCTATTATTAGTTAATGTATCTTTTGCAACTCCACCTACATTTGATTGGTCTGACTCTTGAGGAAAAGCTAAACCTCCCTGATTTATAGGTATTAAATCATAAGTAAAATTATAATATTGTGACATTTTTAAACTCCTTTTTTGGGTCTTCCTAATTTCTTTTTATCTTCTTTATCCTCTGGTAATTTATTAATAAGTTTTTGTAATTGGTCTTGAAGAATTTTAATCTTTAAATGAATTTCAGCAATTGATTCTTCAGGCATATTTTCAAAAATTATTTCTTTAATTTCAGGTTCAGTTTCATATTCCCCTTTAAATTCTGGTATAGGCCACGGGTGATAACCATCCTTATAATATTTTTTAGCCTCCTCTTCAGTCTCTACAAGCTTTGAATCTTTTTCTGGATGATGTACCCACCGTGGATAAATAATTTCATTCATAATTTTCCCCTTTACTATATTTATGACCAAAAGAAAAAGGGTCGGGTTTTCATAACCCAACCCTTCTTAGATTGTGTGATTCTTAAACTAATTACTGGACTTGACAGATGTAATAAAAACCACCGCTATTGTTTACATAAAACTGCCCTGCTACTAATCCTGCTGCTTTTGCTAATGTGTTACTAGCATAAGCTGGAAGAATAATTCCAAGACCTACACCGTCCTGTGCGGCAGAACCGCCTTCATCCAAAAGCATAAACTGACTATTATTTGATTGACCTAATGTACCTGCACTCATATTAATTCTCCTTGTGTGAAAATATGGTGGTGATTTTATTCACCACCAATATTGTTAGCTTGCTGTTGCGACTCTGATACCGGGAACATAACGATATGCCTTATGGAAACCCATACCACTCATTGTATCAATACGGATGATTGAAGAAGAATTCTGGATGTTACTGTCTGCCCAAAATCTCATATTGATTCCCTTTTTGTTCATGAAATCTACCATACCAGCACCAGCAGGTCTCATTTGTTTTACTGATACAAATGAGAAGGCAAGTGGATGATACGCAAGACCGAACTTATAGTTACTGGAAGCAGAACCTTGAAATACTGCGTTCTGTCCAACTGGTGTAGCACTAATGGTCTGTGAAGCACCTGTTACGTTGATGTAAGTGTTAATTGGAACAACTAAGTTACCAGAAGCATCGAATACAAGTGCTGTGTTTGTTGCACCTGCTGAAGCTGATGCACCTGCTACGCAACCCCAAAAGTTAACACCTTGCTGTACATTATTGGTCATCATATAACAACCATTAATGTAGAAGTTTTCTCCAAGAGCAATAGTATTACCAGCTTGTGAAGCACCACCGCTAATGGTAATAGAGGTAGAGGTATAAGCTGTGATTGGGAAGCTATTAATTGTACGAGTACCAGTAGGTAATGTACGAACTAATACTGATTCGAATGGTGTTTCAAATCCTGCCATTTGACCTAGACGACCCTTTGTGAATTCATCACTAATTGTCTTCTGTGGGTTATATTGTGTTACGTTAGCACCGATTACGGTATTGGTAATACCAGTTGTGATTAAGAGGTGATGACCACCTGATTCCATCTTCATGTTATGAAGCATTTCTCTTGCTTGAGTGAATGGAGTCAAGGCATTGGGTGAGGTACTAAAAGTACCATCAGTACCAACTTGGAAAGCACAATCATAAAGTGCTTGCTGAATATAAGTTGCTTCAAGTTCTTCAGCAACTCTTACACCGCAAGGTTTAATGAATTGTGAGTCAGGGCTATTGACTGATAATACAAGGTCTAAGTCCATGTTCTTAACACCAGCACCAATCCAGTTATTGATGGTGATTGTGTCATCGGTTTCAGCGATTGGGGTTTCAACGAATTCATTTGAATAGAATGGTTGAATCTGATTTTCAATTGGAACATGCAATACTGCACCAATCTTGTCACCAGGAACTGCGAATTCCTTTTCATACTTTGCATTTCTTACACTATTGACGAAGGCCATATTTGCTTCAGTATAGGCATGTGCCTTACCTAATACTTTTGTGGTTGTCTGATAAATATTTGACATTTGAATCTCCTGTTTTCTATTTTATAATACTCCGAAAAGTATTACTGTAGTCATCATCATCCTTAGAACTTCGTTGGTTTGATGCTCCAACACTATTTCTTATCTGTGGTGATGGCTTTGTTGTTTTTTTAACTACTTGCTGTCTTGGCTTTGTTAAAGTATTACCAAGAGCTACTAATTTTGCAATTTTTTCATAAACTGGTAAATCCATAAGTTCCGCAGAATATGATGGATGTTTGGCTAAATAATATGCTACATCCATTCCACACTTATCAGCATTATCAATCACAAAGTTACCAATTATTGTATCGTTTCCTAATTTAGTACCTTTGAGACTTGCAATTGTTTGACGAAGGCCGGGTAAAACTGCTTCATTCTTAACAAATGCCTTTTCTACTCTCTCTGCCACTTCGTTTTGTTTCTTTTGGGCATTAATCTGAGGTTCGAACTCACCTTTTACAATTACTGCGGCTTGAAGGGCTGTCTTTCGATTAAAATCTATTTGACCATCTTCAAAAGCCTTTTCAATAATTTGTATCTGTGCGTCTACATCCTTAGAAAGAGGAGCAATATTTGGTTGAAGTGGTTGTTCAGTAGTAGACTGAGGAACTAAATGTTCAATCTTACCTTCAAGATAGGACATTCTTTCCTTTAATCTTGCATTTTCTTCCTGAATCCTTTTAGTCTTCCAATATCTTGCTTCTGCTGATGTTAATTTCTTCTTTTCCTTATGAACTACAGGTTCGTTTGTTTCTTCACCCTCTTTATGAACATTTTCTTCAGGTTCTAATTCCTCAACTTCAGGTTCTAGTTCCTCTGGTTCATCTTCGGGTACTACTTCGTTAGATTCCTGACCTTCTTCTTGAACCTCTTCAGGCTCAATAATTGTCTCTTCGACAACATCCTCAACAGGGGTTTCCTTTTGAGTGGGATTATTCTTTTCTTCAGTTTCTAACATTTGATTCAAAACATTTGCTTCTGCTGCTTCTGCTTGTTCCTTAGTTGTTGCCATTGAAACCTCCGATTTACGGATAACGATTTTGACAGTATCGTGAACTTTAGTTTGAAACACCCGATTTTGACAGTTTCGGTAACTTGATGTACCACTATTATTTATATCTAAATATTTTTAATTCGTTTACTGCAACATTTGTTGATTTTGACCCATAAGTTTTTGTAAAACTCTCATAACAACAGCTTCAATATCTTGGTCAGTTCCTTTAATCTCTTTATTAGCTTTTGCACCTTCTTGTACAGATTTTGCTTGTGCGCCTTGCATCTTAGCTTGTTCAGTTTGCATCTTAATTTGAGCCAATTGAACATCCAATTTCTTCTCTTCAAGTTTCATTTGTTGAATTAGGAAATTTGGATTATTTTGCATCATTTGTTTCTGTCTTTGAGAAAATTCCTGTACTTTCTTCTTTTCTTCTTCATCAGAAGGTTCAATGAGTCCACTCATAATTAGTTTTAAACGATAAATATCAGTCAATTCATCCGTACCTTCTAGTTTTTTAGCAAAAACATATTTTTCAAGCAATTTACTATCATCTGCCATACCAATTGTTGACAAATAACCTTGTAAAGCTACTGCATCTTCCTGTCTAGCTGTCTGCGTAGGCAATCCGGGTTCGATTATTACTTTATATTCTCCATCTTTCAATGAGTTATAGATTGCTTCTTTACCATTTTCAGCAATAAACTTTTCTATATCTGCTATATCTAATGCAGAATACAAATCAGGGTCTTTTCTAACAATTTGAAGTGCCTTACCTGCCTTAATATTAACAATTGCATGTTTTTTATCACTCAAATTGATTTCTCTTGTTACTAATTCTCGTTCACCATCATAATTTTTAGTAATAAGGTCAACTAAAATATCTCCTAATCGTTGAACAAACTTCCAATGCATATCAAAAAATTCTTGAACAACAGGTGAAGAGAATGATTGTTTCTTCTTTATAGCTTCCCCACTCTGATTATTAGGATTGTTATCAGCTTCAATATTGCTCATACCCATAGAAGATTGGATAAGTTGCATTGAATTTCCTAATTGTTGCATTTCCGTAACAGGTATATATCTTTGAATTGGAACTGGTGATTGAATCTTACCTTCTTTATCAGGATTAACAGGTAAAGCTATTTGTGAACCATCATTAGCCTTATCCCATTGAGGTTTGAGACCAGCTAACATTGAAGGAGTAACATAAACTTGAGCCTTGATTGACCTATCCAATGCATCATGTAATTCAATTGCATGTTGGTCAACCATGTTTTGTCCATGTTTTCCTTTATTTGCAACACCTTCTACATGGCGTTCTGTCTTAACAAAACTTACTCTACCTACATCGAATACAACAGGAAGATATTTACTATTCCATTCAACCGGCCCCTCTAAAATCTCTTTACCTGTCATCAAATAATATTGAACTTTCTTAATTTCAATTTCTCTTTCATCAACTATCTCAAGTTCAATTTCCTCTTCTTCTGGTTCAACATTAGGAGCCACCTGATTCATCGGTGATGGAGTTTGACCATTGGGCGTACCAACTCCTTGTTGATTTTGTGGGGAAGGAACTCCGGGTAGGCCATTTTGTGATGCAGGGGGATTCTGCATAGGGGAAGATGGCATCACTCCCGGAGTAGGGGATTGAGGAATAGAAGATTGTAAGATTTGTTTAAATTCCGCTATACCTTGCTTTTTCTTTTGTGCTTCTCTATATTCCTTTATAACCTCTTCGCCTTCCTCTTTTAAATATTCCTGACCATCGGATAACTTTACCCAATTTTCTTTTTCAGTAATAATTTCATAATGATAGGCGAGAGCAATTGTATTTTCTTTATACCATGTTTCTAATTCTGTTCCTCTAAAGTTTTCAAATTCATCAGAAGTTGGAATTTCAATATCAGAATATTCATTTTTGAATTCCTCTTTTGTCTTATAGAAAAATCTTGTTACATGCTGACCATCTGACCAATCTCTTTCCTGTGACATAGCATCGGGGATGACAGCTTGAAAATTAGGTTCAGATTTAATTTTAACTTCTACA
>JBEKMF010000202.1:0-2658 GCA_050008655.1 Smithellaceae bacterium | reverse complement strand
ATTTTTTAACTACAATATTGAATACTATCTCGTCAAGATAATTTGTCAGTTATATAGGAGCTTATTTTCCTGCTTCTTGACAAGGTATTCATTGGACATTAAATTAATTATGACTTTTATAAGTCGGGTTTTATTTTTCGATATCATTAAAAGAACTGAAAGGAGCAAAAAATGAAAGACGACTGGAAACAAAAAATTATGTGTGCGATCGAATGTTTTCGATGCCACAAAAGTTTAAGCCTCCGCGACGAAAGAATTTTGTCCTGCTATGATCATGAAGCAATTTGCATGGACTGCAAAAGGCGAGAAGAGAAACTACCTGACTATAAGGCGATATCCGGCGAAATACTGGCACAATGTTCGGTAGAGGTTGAGTTGACACAAAGTGATCCGGGATCGTATTGTCATAGCCATTTCTATCCCTATAAATGTTGATCTAATATTAAAGACACTTGGGTTCGGATTCCAAGGCTTACTTTGGGGTTCATACCCGTGATTGATTCATTAATTTTAAAATGGCATTCACAGCCGGTTGCACAAGCGCCTGCACCTGAGGCGAAAAGGTTCTTTTAAAATCAAAATCATAACCGTGTATGGAGACCAGATGCGCTTGAGGTTCGCACTGATACATAGTCTGGAGAAATGCCAGAAGTGCGGACGGCGTCATATGATGGGTAAATGAAGAAGAAATGTATTGTGCTAAAACCGGCGAGCAGCTGAGGTCTTCCGTATCAGCACCAACATGAGCATCAACAAAAATTATTCTATTATAGCCCGTGAGCAATTCCATGATTTCCGGTACAAGCTGGGATAGAAAAATTGAATCATTTTCGGAATTCAGTTCATCCAAACCGGTATCACCATCGTCCAGCATTTTCTGCCCCAGTTGCCGGCGCAGCTCATTTATTACGGCAAATGCAACACCGTCGTCTGCGCGGTCTATATTGCCATATCCAATGATAATTGTTTTGGAATTCATTTTATTGTTGAAGCTCCAATTTAATGAAACTCAGATATTGCCAACGTAGTGCAGCAATATCTGCAAGTTGAATTATCCCACGTGCGAAGCTAAGTGGGACCACGCGGAATCTGTTTCCTAAGCTTACTTTGGGGTTCATGCCCGTGATTTTTCAGAAAAAAACAAGCGGATAAGCATTAAACTTATCCGCTTGAAATATTATGAGCTCTTTTTAGCGGCTGATTCGATCAAGAACGGTGCCATCCGCCGCGAGCAATATAACTTCCAGCGGCATTTTGCCGATGGCATGCGTGGAACAAGACA
Organism: Smithellaceae bacterium; assembly: GCA_050008655.1. Taxonomy (GTDB): domain Bacteria; phylum Desulfobacterota; class Syntrophia; order Syntrophales; family Smithellaceae; genus UBA4810. Next base: position 1,376 of record JBEKMF010000202.1, on the reverse strand, counting down.
AACAGGGATCATAGCAGCGAATAGCCGCCTCCACTCTATTTAGCATTCCTTCAGTCAGCTTTGTGCCGTCAACACAAGCTTTAGCCACGGCTCCGGCTGCAGTATGCATGGCCCAATTATTATTGCCGGTGGCCACAATGAGATTGACCCTGGTCAAAACGCCGTTTTCATCGGTGCTGTAGTCATGGAAAAGCGTTCCACGAGGTGCTTCAACGACGCCCACACCCTGACCGGGAACCTTCGAAAGCGGCGGATAGGTGCGAACATTATTGGACATAATATCCGGATCATCCAGTAACTGGCCAATACGTTCCACACCATAAAGAGCTTCAATCATACGTGCGTAGTGGTAATATAGAGAACCTTCTACAGGCATGCCGTCATTAATTTGCCTGAACAGCTTGAATTCTTCCTGCGCCAGTGGTGTGCCGATTTTGTCAATGACATTTAGTCTGCCCAATGGTCCAACACGGTAAAAGCCCTGGGGAAAGCCCATCTTTCGCAGGTAAGGATGCTTCAAAAAGGACCACGGTTCAACATGCTCGGCAATAAAAGATAGATAGTGCTCCGGTTTAAACTGAGCCAGAAAATTGCCATGCGCATCTTTCACGCGAATTTCACCGTCATACAGTTGTAAGCCTCCTTCCGCATCTACCAGCCCCATATAATTGGATGGAAAAGAGGCAAAAGTTACTGCCGTTTCCTTATTGGCTTCAAGCCAGCCTTTAGCAATGCTTATCGCCTCTTGAGCGGTTGCGGTCATTTCTTTTAGCTCTGAGGCCATGGCTTTCCGATTTTCTTCAGTTAACGGAGCATTGACTCCGCCGGCAACTGCAAAATTTGCATGAACGCGTTTTCCTCCCAGCCTTTCTATTATCTGCTGACCATAGCGGCGCATGTTAACGGCCTTCAGGGCCAGTTGGGGATTTTCCTTAATTATTCTGAAAACATTGCGCGTTGCGGGATCCGCATCAAAGCCAAAGAGTAAATCAGGCGCCGCCAGATGGAAGAAATGCATACCGTGTGACTGAACAATTTGTCCCATATGCATCAACTCGCGTAATAGTTTGGCCGGACGCGGAGGCTCGACACGAGAAATTGCATCGCACGCTTTAGAAGCTGCCAGGTGATGGCTGATCGGGCAGATTCCGCATATGCGTTGTGTAATTTGCGGCATTTCATAATACGGACGCCCTTCGCAGAATTTTTCCAGACCACGGAATTCGTCAACGTGGAAAAAAGTTTGTTCTACTACACCTTGATCATCCAGATGTATTGTTACACGTCCATGGCCTTCAATACGTGTTACAGGTTCAATAGTTATCTTCCGACCCATAAATGTTCTCCTCTAATCATATGTAAATACTTCGGGCGGC
>JBEKMF010000201.1:0-2659 GCA_050008655.1 Smithellaceae bacterium | reverse complement strand
GCGAATTGATGACCGCCGTTTGCAACGACTATGGCGCCGATGAAATTTTTGCGCGGCAGGTCTGGGGCCTGGGCGAAAAGGGCGACGTGCTTATCGCCTTCACCACCAGCGGCAAATCAAAAAATGTTTTGCGCGCGCTGGAAGAAGCCGGACGCAAAGGGGTCGAAAGCATTTGTTTTCTCGGACGCGACGGCGGGTTCACCAAGGGTGTGGCAACTCTGGATTTGATCGTATCGGGCAACAACACTGCGCGGATCCAGGAAGGGCATAAAATCCTTTTCCATGCCTTGTGTGAAATGGTCGAGAAAAAGCTGCCGAAATCCTGAGAAATTGGCGCTTCAGCGGGCACCGCTACCGGTGGCCGTCTGATAAATGATGATGGTCAGGATGAACCCCCAAAAAATGGTCCCGCCGGCGGCACAGACCACGCCCCAAATCCGATAAGGCCGCGCCGCATTCCACATTTGTTTTTCTTTGACACGTATACGGCCTGAAATCCACAGCGCGGCGAGCGCAAACGGAAGCCCAATCAGCGGGATCAATCCCAACAGTCCGAACACAAAGCATTGCATCGAGCTTTTGAGCATCTTGATTTTGGCTTCAATGTCGGTGTTCATTTTGATTCCGGTTGCCCCGGTGAAATGGCGGTTGTGGTGGCGTTGGTCTGGGAGGCGTTCAGCCGTTCGACCTGCCGCTGGTCCAACAATTTCAATTCACGATGCAAATGGAGCAGGGCGCTGCTGTTGGCGGTAATCAGCATCAACATGATCGCCAGCAGGGTGATAAAAACCACCACAGCCGAGCCGCTTTGACGGTGATGCTGGGAAAGATTGAATCGGGAAATTTTCATGGCGTCGGTTTGGCTGCCGCTTCGAACGTGAACAATAAAGGCAGGTGCGTTTCCTTGCGGCGCGGGGTCAGTTCCAGTTCCCACCGCCAGGCTGCCACCGGTCCGCGTTTTTCCGTCACCATTTGCGATACCGTGACCTTGGGGAGCAGCAATTCCGAAAAATCCGATGAAGCGATTTGACGGCGGACTTCGCCCGCATTGAAACTGTAAATGAGTTCATCGGTTCCTTGGGGAATTCGCAGCCGTTCGCCTTCCGGCGTGGTCTCGATGGCGATTTTTCCCGTGGCACTGCGAATGTCCGCCCGCCAGCGTTCCCCGGCATGCAAGGCAGCATTGATGTCATCCGTCGCGTAATGCAGAGCCTTCGAGTAATCCCAGCAGACGTAAAACGCCCCCAAGGCGAGGCCAAGAATCACCACGAACACCGACAGGTAAACCAGGCACTCAATCAAGAGATATCCCGCCCGGGCCCGGGCATGAAAAATGAGTGAATGCGGTTTCATTTGATGGTGACCTCGCGAACGACCGTGCCGATGCCCTGCCGTTGATCCGACGTCCATTCCAAGCGCAAATGCTGGCCGGTTTTGGTCAATTGAAAACGACCGGGCGGCAGATGGGCGGCGGCGGCGGCGTGAACGGTGTAAGGCTGCGAGCCCTCCGGGAAATTCCGCCACTCGCCGGCGGCCAGGACCTCCATCTCGCCATCCACGATCTCCATGACCGTGCCGCGAAAGTATTCGGCGCGCAGCAACCGTGTTTCCCGGACGTAGGAAAACGCCAGCGGCAGGATGGCCACCGCGAGAATTACCATGCCGACAATCAGATCCACCATCATGAAACCGCGGTTTCGTCCGGTCGTTCGCGAAAAATATTTTGTCGTTTTCAATTTCATAACTCCGCTGCCGCCCGCATCATGGCAATCAGAATGCCGAACATGGCCGTCGCAATCAGCCCGACCAGCACGCCGTTCAAAATCACGAGTCCGCTGGCAACCGCATGGGTGGCGGCCTCCTCCTGCTGGTACGCCTTGGCGTCGAGCGACTCGTGCCAGCCGCGCAGCGCGTTCAAGAATCCGCCGTGCGCGTGGGTGGCGTTTGTGAGCCGCCAGTGAAATTCGCCGCTGTCGTCAAACGCACGGACGGCGTCATCGAGTTTGATCCCCCGTTTCAGCGCGGCAATGACACGCCTGGCGCGGCGGCGGCAGATTTCGTTCGCGGTGGAATCGCCGGCGAGCCGGACAGCTTCGGCTTCCGGCACGCCGCCATCCAGCAGCACGGCAAGCATGGCGGAGAAGGTTCGTTGCAGCTTCTTTTGTTTCCACGGCACGCGCCAGGTAATCCAGTCCACGATGGGAACGCTGCGGAATTGAAACCAACGGACAAGGCCCGGCCCACCGATGTAAATCACGGCCACCGACAACAACGCCAGGAAAACGACGACTTCAAATGCCACCAGCCAAAACGTGTTGGCAAAGACAAACCGCGTCAGCGGCCACAACGGAACGCTGCTTCCGGCAGCCACTTCCTTGAATTTGGGGATGACCATCACCGACAGCAGGCAGATGATCCAGCAGGCGACCGGCGCAAACAGCAACAGGATGGCCATCATATAGTGCATGGTGCTGCGGACGGTGTCCGAGGCGATGCGCAATACTTCACGGCAGGCGGGCAGGACGCGTTTGAGGTCGCCAAGTTTTTCCCCGGCGCGGAGAATGGCGGTGATTTGCGGTGGCAGGAAACGCGGAACTTTTTCGAGCGCCTCGCCCAGCCGGGCCCCGCCTTCAATGTGCGCGGCCACCATGTAAAAACG
>JBEKMF010000200.1:0-8954 GCA_050008655.1 Smithellaceae bacterium | reverse complement strand
AATCACGTAGTCGTTGGTGAGGCGACTCTCTTTCACCAGGTCATTGAGGGTGAAGTGACTGCCCATCCACGGGGTCATCATCATCGAAGCCGGCATCTTAACCGTGCGGTTCGCTTTCGGCAAATAGCACCAGGTTTTGTTGCCAACTTTCAGGATGGCCGTGCCCGCATCTTCCTGCGGACTGCGAATGCGGACGAGGATGTTCGACCCGCCGAGCGACCAGAACTGCATCGAGATATTCCGTTGCCGGTCTTCCTTGGTGATCTGCATTTCCACCGTGGCGATGCTGGATTGGCTGGTAAACAGCCGACTCGCCCGGTCCACCATCTCCCGCGCCCGTTGATCGTCCGCGGCCTGAGAGACTTGTCCGAAGCTGAGCCATGCCAGCCCCAGACAGATCGCGACGCTTCCTCTTTGCCATCTCATAAACAGATTCAATCCGCACTCTCCGCCGCCTGACGTAACGCGAGGAATGCTTCTTTCAAAGCCTGACTGACCGCGCTGTCCGGTTCGCGAAGAACGAGGACCTGGTATTGGTCGAGAAAATCTTTGCGAAGGCGGTGAAACAGATGCAGGAAATGCCGCAGGAATCCAATGCAGTCGAGAATCGCGATTTCGACACCACCCGTTTCGTCATACTTGGAGCGGGCGTATTCGCGAATCTCATCGGCCACGGTTTCGGTCGTGATGAAGATGTAGTTTTGAACGTGCTTCCCTTGAGCGGCGATTTTCTGAAGCGCGCGGTCAATGTCGCCACGTTGCACCGCCTTGTTCTTCATCTCGCAACGCGTCACCATTTTGTGAACTCCGGAAATTGTGATTTGTATATCGCCGACCGCTCCGGCCTGTTCTTCGTTGCCAGCCCGTCTAATTTTCGCCGCCTTAAAAGTCGCTGCCACAATCAACGCCGGTAAACGGCTCGTCCGTTTGCAGCGCAAGTGTTGCTGAATGAGGCTTACGGTGTCCGCTGATGAAAGCGGCAACGCGTTTCTTACCCGCCCGACACCGGAAAGCAGCGTCTTAAGCCGCGCTTTCCGCGCCGCTTTCGAGAACGAACAAAGTGCGCGAGGCGTCTTATTTTTGACCTTCAATGGAATGTCGCCATTTTGCATACGACACGGCATTTCAACGGCTGTGCTTTCGATGCTTGGAACTGCGCTTCGATTTCTGCAGCTTGCCTGTTCTGTAGGGAACCGGGTCTTCACAAAGCTGTAGAACCTTGCTTTCACCATTCCAGTCCATCCACTGTTCGAGCACATTGGCAAACTCGCCTTCGTAGGGTTCTTGAGCAATTAAGGCAAAGTCAGCAATGGTCTGATGGCGGTTCTTTTGTTTCGGTGTTGGCTTCGCCGTTTTCTCCGGCCCAAACAGTGACAGTGTAGCCTCTGACTCTTCGTCTTGCTCGGCTGACTCCAGTTTGCTTACGAAATCCCCCATCGGTTCGAGTCCCTTGGCGAAACGTCGCATCGTTGTGCTGATGGCCTCCGGGCTGTTATCCACCCCAATCCAGCGCCGCCTTTTGTGCGAGGCCACGCCCAATGTCGTGCCCGAACCGGAGAAACAATCGAGCACGATGTCTCCCGGATTTGATGAGGCTTCGATGATGCGCGTGAGCAGCGCCGGGTTCTTCTCGGTTGGATAACCGGAAACTTCAATGTTTTGGTTGTGCGCGTCCCGGTATTCCAACCAGATGTCCTGCACCGGCACGCCCTCGCTCTGGTCGAAATATATTTTCCGGCGGGGATTGCCAGTGGGCGACCAATAAATTTCTCCGCGCGCATCCATCTCGTCGAGCACCCGCGGGGGATACTGCCAATGCTTGCCGGGCGGCGGATTCACCCCGTGCCAGGGCTTTCCGGTTTCACCGTTGCGGACACCCGGAGCGTGGACGGGCACTTTTTTGTAACGCCGGCCTGTGCCCGGTTCGGCATACTGATATTCCTTCGCGGCGCGCTCCTTCGTCCACGGGTCAACAGGACGATGCCAGACGTAGTTGTCCGTCTTTGTGTAAAAGAGAATGTAGTCGGCGACGTTGCCGTAGGTTTTCCGCGTGTAGTTTTTGGGATTGCACTTCTTGCGCGTAATCCAGTTCCGGAAATTTGCGCGGCCAAACACTTCGTCCATGACGGCCTTGACGAGAAAAGCCATGTTTTCGTCGAGATGAATGTAAATCGAGCCGTCATCCGCGAGCAATTCCCGGAGGAGAATCAGGCGTTCCCGCAGGAATTCAAGGTAGTGCGCGCCCTCCAACAAATCCGTGTAGGCGTCCATCTGGCTGCGCGATTGGAAAACGCTTTTGGTTGCGTAAGGCGGGTCAATATAGACCAGCCGGACATGCCCACGAACTGCGGGATCGCGCATCAGCGCCGCAAGGATTGGCAGATTGTCACCGTAGTAAAGTCGGTTGGAGGTTGAATGGTCGTTGTGCTCCGGCCAGAGTTGACGGCACTTCGCCGGCGGAATGACAAGAATTTCCTGTTCGGATTTCTTGCCTTCGTAGCTCAAATGCACGTCGGTATTTCCAGAGGTCAAACCGTTGGTGTGAACGCGGTGCGACGTGCTCTGCCATTTTGTTCGGGGGATTCCAGTGGCCATGGCGCGCCTCCTTACGACAAGAGCCATTCCCGCGTGATACGCTCGGACACCATGCGGAGTGTGGCAACGAGGATTTTCCCGGGGCGGCTGTTTTCGAGCTTCGCGTAATCATCCCACATTGAACCAAGCAGCAGCCCGGGCCCGTCGTTGATGAAAACGACTTTCGTGCGCAACCGCCGTTTCATCGCGTAGTTCAGGATTTCAGTGGCGCAATTGTTATATCCGCCCGTCCGATCATCCTCCTGCGCGCCGCCCCGATCAGAATCGTAACGCGCCAAACCGATGGCCAGAACTTCTTTGCCGGTTTTATCGAAGATGACGAAATCAACCGGGCGGCCGGGGTTGGGGTATCTGTCGAATACCTCGCCCATCAAAATGTCTCTGCCTGCGCGCTCTGGCCCTTTGATGACAAGATCAGGAAAGGAGGAACGGAACAGCGAGAAAAACCGTTCAGTCAGGTCGTAACCCTTTTTCCCGCGATCTTTGTATTCCCACAGCACGGCGCAGAGCGCCTCATCTGGAATCGGTCGTGTTGCAAACGCCGCCTGCACCTTTTGAATCGGACGGAAGCCCTTTCCGAATTCCCGGCATATTTGTTCCGCCTGGGTTTTCTTCTTGAGCATTTCGACGGGCGTTTCCGGGCTGACGTATTTGCGGAACACGCGGGCGACTTGAATGCGCATCCAACCGTCGGTCTGTTCGGCGATTTGCAGGAACAGGCGGGTGGATGATTCGGAAGTTTTTAGCAACTGCCCGAACAGAACCAGAACCGGTTTGTAAAGTTCGCATGCGTCCTTGAGAATGTCCGGATAATATTCACCAGTCGCCAGTGTGATCCAGTTGGCGCCATCCGACTTGAAGTCTGCGAATGACTGCGCTTTCGGTCGGTTTGAAGATTTTTTCCGGCTCATAATTCCTTAATGACGCAGTCGGGAAGCAGCGGCAGCAACCAGTCGAGATGCGAGAACCTTCCGCCATACCAGCCAAACGGGATAAGCTTCTTTTTTTCCGCAAGGCGTGTGATGGGTGGCGGAATTGTCCGTCCACGTTGCGAAGCATCGCCATTGACGCGATACGGCGGCGCGTCCTCATGCAGTGCGGCAACGCAGTTCTGCTGGCGTTTGGCTCTGCTGATTCGTCGAGTTTTCTTGGGCATTTGACTTGCGCTTGCGGGATAATACCAACTCCGCCGCTGGCTTCAACTGCGATGACGACCAAACTTCGCTTTGTCTTGGAAGGATGATTTTGTTGAACTCAACAAGTGTTACGGCTTCGACGTTTTTCCGGACCACGTAGGGAAAGGCGAGTTACCAATATCAAGAACTGACACGTTTTCGGAGTTCTCGACCGTTCGGCGGTAGGCCGAGCGTGCGTGATAAGCCGAAAGCGATCCCCAGCCGATTGTTTGTCTATCCGCCTCGGCAATGATGACCGGATGCTTGTCGCCGTGATGATTGAACCATTGCTGCCGGCCGTCGAGAGGTTCCGGCTCTTCCTGATACGTGCAGGTGGAATGATGCACGTAATGGTTGTAAATGTCATTGATCGCGGCCAGGTCGGATTCGGTGGCCGGGCGAATGGTGATGGCGCTGTCCTGCATAACTGGGATTCAGATTAAACGACCGCCGTGCTCCTGCAATTCTCAAATCCCTACATCTGGACATCTTTGTTGGCGATGCGCAACTCCTTGGCGCGGCGACTTGCCGCGTCGTAACCCTGTGAAGACGGGAGCGGAGCGGAGATGGCTCCCTGTCCTCCATAGCCTTGGCGACGGAGGAAACTCTCAGCCCTCAACAATTAACTCCCTGAACCAGATTCACCCAAATACCAACAATACATGCCGCGAAAATAATTGCGGCTGTGGTAGCTACCGACCAATTTCTGCTTTCAGCAGAGAAACAATTTTCTTCGTGAACTGCTGGAATTTTTCAAACGCTATTTCGTTTTGGTCTTTTGATTCCAAATTTTTCAAATGGGAAATGTTCATGTGGATAATATTTTTGATCTAATTTTCCCTGCTTTTTCCAAATTGCCATTTTCTTTTCCTCATCTTCACAAACAAGACGAATAAACCGATCCGGGCCTCGTTTTCATCCGTAAATTTATTTTTGTCTTTCAGGAAGGGTGCAAGGGCCTGGTCTTCTCCACGAGGTAAGTCGTAACTTTCAAAATCCACGTAGTTCACCTTTCCCACAAAGCTGCCAACTGGCTCGGTGATCTGGAAGGAAGTTGCAAGCCGTTTTACTGTTGACCGAATTGCAATGCCCTTTCCGCCGTCACCGTAATCTCTCCACATTTTTTGTGCTTCCGTTTTCCCGATGAACCAACAATTGACCAATAACATTTTACGGCCCACATCTCCAGACCTGCCGTTATCCGTCACCGCAAGCAATTCGTCGTATGATCCTCCCCAAGGTGTCTTAGCCTTCGTGAAATCGGGGTTTTCCTTTTCTACCCGCATAAGGAAGGCACGTGGTCCTTTGGGGTTCGTGCCTTCGTATTTATCCTGTAAAGCGCCAAGACGAGAAAACCACATCGCCTCCAGCTCAAGCAGGTGCAGGAACCTGGCCAACGGCATGTAGCGCAGGACCTCCACGGCTCCAAGGTCTTCTTCAGTAGAAAAGCCCTGGATTTTCAAACCCGAAACAGTTGGTCCATTCAAGGTTGTCATGTGACACGTCAAAACTGGTTCAGGCCCGTTGGAAGTCAACTGCTCAATAGAAAAAGTTTACAGCGGCCCACTTGGTTATCAAACCCAGCTAGCATGGTGGCTTCGAGTGTGCGCCGGAAATCCAACAACGTCAATTCCGCCTTCACTTCGTTTCGGCGCGACAGGCCACGTTCATCAGCGTTTGAAAAAACGACTTTGCATTCGCACTTCAATTTTGTGCTTCCCGATATTTTTTAATAATTATTTTGCGATTGAGATCTCACCCAGCAGGTCACATTTGAAGAGATAACCCCGCAGCTTGAAAATGTGCCACTACCCAAAAGGAAGAGCTGTTAGCAAGGCCTGGAACCGTCCTTCTCCTCACCCAACATATCGGCGAGCAATGAATCCACTTTCTCATCCGAAAGCTGATCAAGGTTTGCCAACAGACGTTCCGCATTTCCCTTGTCTATGTGCTCCTTCTGCTGTGCAACTGCCGGGGCCAGAGGCGTCGTCGGGTTGGCGGCCCCGGCTGCCAGTTGATCCAGCACTTGCGTGACAGCCTGGTCAACGCTAAAGCCCTGAAGGAACTTCACCACCGGCACGTTCACCTTCAGGTCAACCGCGATCCGGTTTTTCAACTCGACGGCCATCAACGAGTCCAGTCCGAGATGGCTCAACGGTTGCTGGACGTCCAGCCTGGATGGGCTGAGTCCGAGCACCCGGGCCACTTGCTCGCTCAGGTAGGATTGCAGCAACTGCCGGCGTTCCGCTGGTTCGGCCGCAAGCAGGGCATCCCTTCTTTCGCTCGTGCGGCCCGCTGGCCGGGGGATTTCAGCTTCCTCACGCGCCAGTTCAGAGAGCAGCGTCCCGCAAGGCGGGATGCCGGCCGGATAAAACTCTCGATATTGCTTCCAGTTGACCGACACCGCCACGACTTGAGTGGCGCTTTGCCCGAGCAGTCGTCCCAGCATTTCCAGCGCTTGCTTGGGTGCGATGCTGCTGATTCCCAGAAGCGCGAGGCGCGCGGCGAGACGTTTGCCTCCAACCGAACCCGCGAATCCTTCACCGGCCCAGGCGCCCCAGTTGATGCTCAAGGCCGGCTGACCCTGGGCTTGCCGGTGATGCGCCAGCGCATCCAGGAAAGCGTTGGCAGCGGCATAGTTCCCCTGACCGGGTTGGCCCAGCACGGAACCCGCGGATGAGAAAAGCAGGAAGAAGTCCAAGGGATCGTCCTGGAGCAGGCGATGCAGCAGCCAGCCACCCGTCACCTTGGGCCGCAAAACTGTATTCAGTGCCGCCGCATCGAGTTGCACCAGCAGTCCGTCCTGCAGCACTCCCGCCGCGTGCACGACACCCCGGATCGGCGGCCAACCCGCCGCGCGAAACTCGTCCAGAAAGCCGCTTAACTCTCCTTCATCCGCCACATCCACCGACGCCAGATGCACGCAGGCTCCCAAAGATTCCAGTTCACGAATGGCGGTGATTTGACGGGCCAGGCGACTTCCGGTTTCGACCGAAGGCCAGTTCGAGCGCGGCGGGAGTTTGGTGCGTCCCAAGAGGACTAACCGTCGCGCCCCTTGTTCGACCATCCAACGCGCGACCAAGAGGCCGAGGTCTCCGAGTCCTCCGCTGATCAGATAGCTACCGTCCGTCCGCCACCGGAGCGGAGGAGCTGGCGTGGCCGAGGCGTGCTGGCGGACCAAACGGGCCGCGTATCGCCGTCCTTGACGAAACGCGAGCTGATCCTCTCCATCCGCACTGGAAATTTCCTCCCACAACTGATGAGCGCCAGCTTCACGCAGCAATGCCCCGGGTTCCAGGTCCACCAGCCCGCCCCAGAACGTCGGGTGTTCCTGCGCAATGACGCGGCCCAATCCCCAAAGCGGTGACTGCGCAACGGACAACGGCGCGGGCTTTTCTCCAGCCGCTTGAGCACCCTGCGTGATCAGCCATAGTCGCGGGAGGTCAGACGATTCCATCCGAGCAAGTTCTTGCACCAGCAGCAGGACACTGCCGCAGCCCAAAGTCTGGCCGGCATTCAGCGAGGCCACGGTGGTCTCCTCTGGACGAGCAACATCAAGACTCCAGAGATGGACAATTCCACGACAGCCCGGCTGATCCGATACCAGAGCCGTCTCGAAGAGCCGGCGGAAGTCTTCCGGTCGGTCGGGACGAATGCGAAAATGCACGCCGTCCGTCTGCTCGTACGATTCCCCGGCAGAGACCAGAATGCTCCGTTCACCGCGGGCTTCCAACAGCGCGGCCAGCGCGTCTCCGACGCCACCGCGGTCGGTAAAGATCAGCCAGCTTGCCCGGCTGGCTGGCGCGGAGGATTTTCCTGCCGCGCGCTCTTTGGGCTGCCACTGGAACTCATAGAGCCAGTCGTCGGGATTAGCGACAGCCGCGCGCGGTGTGTCTTCGCCCAGGTATTCAAAGCGAAGTCCCTGAATCTCGACCGCTACGCGTCCCGCTTCATCGAGGAGCTGTACTTCTCCCGTTGTAGCATCCGCCTCCCGATGCTGCACCCGGGTGTGACTCCATAAATGACGGCCCGGACGACCGTGAACCCGGAAGTGGGCGATGCGGGTCGGCAGGTAGATTCCTGGTCGGCCGTTTTCAGTCGCTTCCGCGGCAACCGCCGCCCCGAGAACCTGTAACCCGGCATCGAGAATTGCCGGGTGAATCTGAAAGCCATTAAACTCTGCCTCCGGCCCATCGGGCACCTGCACTTCACCCAACACTTCGCCGTTGTTCCGCCACAACTGGGTGATGCTCTGAAAGAAAGGACCGTAGTGGATGCCGCTTTCGCGGAGTCTCCGGTAATAATCCTGGCCGGAGATCTTCTCGGCGCATCGAGTTCGCATCTCCGTGAGCGTCTCCGGCCCGGTATCCGGGGTGATGATGCTGTTGTCCGGTTGAAGACAGATCTTGCCGGTCGCATGCAGCATCCATGATTTACCGGAGCACGCCGCGCCTCCCGGGCAACTGTAGATGTGAAAGGATGCCGCTCCGTCTGCGCCCTGAGAGAGAATCACTTGAATCGTGTGGGTTCCGCCCTCGGGCAGGAAAAGCGCCTTGCGAAATTCGATATCCTTCAGCGTAATGGGTTGCGCTCCAAAGATTTCAACCGCGGCAGCCAGCGCCATCTCCACATAGGCCGAGGCGGGCAGCACGGCGACGCCCTGGATGCGGTGGTCATCCAGATAAGGCAGGGAATTCTTGTCCAGCGTGGTTTCCCAGAAGTGGGTTCCGGCCGGATGCGCCGATTTGAAATGCCGGCCCAGCAGAGGATGGTTCCCGGTCCCGCTCCGGGAGACTTGCGCCCGGTGAGAGCCGGTGTCCGCTGCTGAGGGCTCAAGCCAATAACGCTCCCGTTGCCACGGGTAGAACGGGAGTCGAACGCACTGGCCGCCGGTCGGATAGATCAGGTTCCAGTCAACCGGGTATCCCAAAGTATAAAGCGCGCCCAGGGATCCGAGCAGGACCGTGTGTTCATCTTCCTCACGCCGCAGAGAAGGAAGCACGGCGCCTTCCTGACCGAAATGATGAAACCCTTGCTGCAGGGCGCTGAGCAGAATCGGGTGCGGGCTGATTTCCAGGAAGATGTCATGCCCATCTTCCACCAGGCGCTGAACCGCAGTGGAGAAGAGCACCGGCTCTCGTATGTTCCTCGCCCAATAAAGCGGATCGAATTCCAGCCCGTGGC
>JBEKMF010000020.1:0-21896 GCA_050008655.1 Smithellaceae bacterium | reverse complement strand
TCTTTTTCTTACGCCTTCCTTCAATACCAAGCGGTCAACAATCAAATCGATGTCATGGCGTTTATTTTTATTGAGAATAATTTCTTCGGCTAGGTCTCTGATTTCTCCGTCAATTCGTACGCGCGCAAATCCCTCCTTCTGGAGCTTTTTCAATTCTTTCTGGAATTCTCCTTTTTTGCCGCGAACCATCGGGGCCATAATGCTGAAGCGTGTATTGGCAGGCAGAGACGAAACATTTTCCACGATACTGTCGATTGTTTGCGATTTGATTTCCCGTCCGCAGTTATAACAATGGCAGAGACCAATACCAGCATATAGCAGACGGAAGTAGTCATAAATTTCGGTTACGGTACCTACGGTGGAACGAGGATTGTGGCTAGCTGTGCGTTGCTCAATAGCTATGGCTGGCGATAAGCCTTCAATAGATTCCACATCCGGCTTGTCCATTTGTCCGATAAACTGACGCGCATAAGTGGAAAGCGACTCCACATAACGCCTTTGACCTTCGGCATAGATTGTATCAAAAGCCAGCGACGACTTGCCGGAACCACTCACGCCGGTAATGACAACAAGCTTATCGCGGGGTATATCTAAACTAATGTTTTTTAAATTGTGTTGGGAAGCACCTTTAATTTTTATTGCATCCATCTTTAACTATGCTACTTGTTTACAATCTTATTTCAACGTGTGATTTCTTCCTGATAGCAGTGATCCATTCCCCATATCTTTTATCCAATTTTTCATCTTCGATTTTTGTTTTTATTTCTTCTCTGACCGTAGCAATTGGTTTCAATCCGGCACCTCTTTTATCCACTACTATAATTATATGAAATCCAAGACTTGATTCTATTACTTCGCTTACTTGTCCGAGAGACAGGCTAAACGCAACCTTTTCTACTTCCGGAATAATTACTCCTCGCTCAATAAAACCAACATCACCGCCCTGTTTGGCCTCTGGTCCCTGAGAATATTTTATGGCCAGTAATTCGAAAGGCTCTCCATTCTTAATGCGCTTGCGTAAATTATTCGCCTGATCTTTTAGTTTCATCCGCATGGCTTTATTCGCTTTGGGAGGAAGCAATAGTAAAATTTGCATAATTCTAACTGCTTCTTTCCCCTTATAATTTTGACGATTTTTGTCGTAATACTCACCTATTTCTTCGTCACTGACAACTATTTTAGCTTTGATTTCACGCCGCAATAATCGCATACGCATTATTTGATTTCTTATATCTTTCTTAGCAGACTCCAGAGAATTACCTTCCCTGGCAAGATTTTTTAAGAAATCATCCATGGTTGATTTCTTTTTCGCCAGCATGTTTTTGATTGCTTCCGTTACCTCCTCGTCCTTGACGACAATGCCCGTATCGGTTTTTTTTGCTTCTTGTTCAATTAGCATATTATCGATGAGACGCTGCAAGAATGCTTCTCTTGCTTGCTTGAGTACCCCTTCTTTATCTTTGCCCTGATAATTTTCCTCTATGTTCTTACGGTAAGGTTCGAACGCCGCATTAAATTCAGAAAGGGTTATTACCTCTTCATTTACTACAGCAACAATTTTATCCACAACAGCGGCACCAACCGGCATAGATAAAAGCATTACTCCCCAAGCAATCAAGAAAATCCTTTTATAAAATTCCACAGCGCTTCCACCCTCCCTTTTTATTTTTGCCTGTTTACTTTCTTCCATAGTATGGCGTTTTCCTTTTTTATCACTGCTTTCATCTTTAAGGCTTGCAGCCAGATTATGAAAGCCGCTTCTTCTTTCTGCGCCCGAATATCAGCCACAACTTCCTCTTTAATATCGGAAAATTTTTTAATTCCCGCCGATTGACTTTCCAAAACCTTAAAAATATGGAAGCCATAAGGACTTTGTACGATGGGACTTATTTTATTGACTGGTAACTTGAAAATAGTTTCCTCCAAAGGTTCGGGCATGATCCCGCGGGTTATAAATCCCAAATCCCCTCCCTGATGAGCTTCGGGACCAATAGATACCTTAGAAGCCAGCGTGGCGAAATCATCGCCGGCATTCAATCGAGCCAGTACTTCCTTGGCCTTAGCTAAATCTCTAACAACTATCTGGGCAACCCTTACGCGGGGCTCCACTCTATAATTGTTGCGGTGTTCATTAAAATAATCTTCGGCTTCATCATCCGAAACTCTTATTTTGGCATTCACATCGACCGCAACAAGCTTTTGCAGGAACATTTCTTTTTTTAAATCTTCTTTCCATTGTTCATATCTGATGTTTTCCTGTGCCAGCAGGTTCGCAAAATCTTCTCCGTAATCTTTTTTAATTTCGTTAATTTTATCTTCCAGTTCGCTTGCCCCTACGGAAATATTCAACTCTTGCGCGCGTAAATACATGATTTTTTCTGTAATCATATTGTCCAAAACTTCTTCTTCGAGGCGTTTTACATAGTTCGGCTGACTTAAAACATCTTTGGGCAGCATGGACATTTTTTGGTTTAGCCGTATTTGATAGTCATCAAGATAAATCTTGCTTCCATTAACTGTCGCCACGTAAGGCCTAGAAAAAATATTAATTTTATCGCAAGCAACAATAAAAATAATTGTCAACAAGCATAAGAGAATATAATGCCTGTTCGATATTATATCTGTCAGTTTTCCGGGGTAAGAAGAAATTTTAATTTTCTTTTTAATCATAATGTTTATATATATTGGTTATTGTTATTGGGCAAGCATCTTTAATAACGAATTGGCTTGTGTCAATATTTCTTTTTCGGAAAGATTGGGCGCGGGCACAAACAATCTATGATCCGGCGTAAAGCGTAATTCTTGAATTTTCTTGCGATAAAGAGCGATAATCTTTGCCGGATCAACGGGGGAATTATTCCGGAAAAAAATATATAACCGCTTGCCATTATAGCCCATTTTTCCCCCTTTTAACAATTTAAGGGAATTTCTAATGCTAATAACTTGTAATAAGTTTTCTGCTGGCGCGGGTAAAGATCCGTAACAATCTTGCAATTCACTTTTAATTTGATCAATTTCCTCATCATTTGCGGCTAAAGATATTCTTTTGTATAGAACCAACCGCTGATAGACATCTTGCACATATCCTTCAGGAATGAAAGCAGAAACTCCCAACTGAATTTCAGGCAATAATTCTCGTTCGCCATTCTCTTCCCCTTTAATTTCCCGAATCGCTTTTTCCATTAACTCTGTATAAAGTTCATAACCAACTGCACAAATATGACCCGACTGAGAAATACCTAATAAATTTCCACCACCGCGGATTTTCAAATCGTTATACGCTATCCTGAATCCGGAACCAGGATCGGAAAACTCTTTAATTACTTGCAACCTTTTCATGGCCTCACGGGAAAGCATTGCTCCCTGCGGCAATAAAAGATAAGCAAAAGCTTCCTGTTTTGCCCGGCCTACACGGCCGCGCAACTGGTAGAGCTGTGCTAATCCGAACCTGTCCGCACGATTTATGATTATCGTGTTGGCCGTGGGAATATCCAAACCGGAACCGATGATAGTGGTGCTGACAAGAACGTTACTTTCCCGTCGTATAAATCTAGCCATTGCTCTTTCTATTTCCGCAGGTTTCATTTGACCGTGGACAACACCAATATTGGCATCCGGCACAAGGCGTTTGAGCAAATGAGAAATAGAAAAGATTGAGCGTACCCGATCATGAATAAAAAAAACTTGTCCGTGGCGGGCCAGCTCTCTTTCGACAGCTTCTTTAATAGCGTCTTCATCAAACTCCAGCACATAGGTTTTTATGGGTATACGATCTTCGGGAGGCGTGTTAATGATCGATAAATCTCTGATGCCCACCAGGGAAAGGTGAAGAGTACGCGGTATCGGCGTCGCGGAAAGCGTGAGCACGTCAACAAGTGTACGCATTTTCTTTAATTTTTCCTTGTGCGCTACTCCAAAACGCTGTTCCTCATCAATTATAACTAATCCCAGATCCTTAAATTCAATATCTTTCTGGAGCAAGCGATGTGTTCCCACAATAATGTCCACTTTTTGATTTTTAATTTCTTCAATAATTTTTCTTTGCGCGCCGGCACTTTTGAAGCGATTAAGCACCTCCACACGAATGGGGAGATCTTTAAGCCTGCGGGAAAAAGTCTGATAATGCTGCTCGGCCAGAATAGTTGTCGGCACCAGGACAGCAACCTGTTTGCCGTCCATTACGGCGCGAAAGGCTGATCGAACAGCGACCTCCGTTTTACCAAAACCGGCATCGCCGCAAATCAACCGATCCATCGGCTTTACATCATCCATGTCCAGATGAATATCTTCAATAGCCTTAACCTGATCGGGAGTCTCCTCAAATTCAAAAGTGGAACAAAATTCCTCGTAAATTCTATCCGGCGGGGCAAATGATTTTCTTTCCAACACTTCGCGTGCGGCATAAATGGAAACCAGTTCCTCAGCAACTTCCCTCACAGATTTTTTAACTCTTTCCTTTAGAGCATCCCATGTAGTCCCACCCATTTTATCAATTTTCGGCACGTAACCATCGGGACCTAAATATCTTTGTATTTTTTGCAACGTATTTACTGGTATGTATAGTTTATCTCGATTCAGATATTCTATAGTCAGGAAATCATTTTCGACTTTTCCGACCTTAATTTTTTCCAGCCCACGATAAACACCAATGCCAAAATCGGTGTGAACGACAAAATCCCCTTCTTTTAAATCACCAAAGGACTTCAAAAAATAGGCTTCCCGCGGAGGACGAGTGCGGCGGCGGGACACTTTTTTCCCAAATATTTCTTCTTCACTCAACAAAGCCAGCTTCATCGATGGAAAGATAAAACTTGTGAAGATCTTTCCTTGCCATAAAATAAGTTGAGGACTGCCGTCCCACAGAGTTATTTTGTCCAGGATCGGACCTTGTTCAGCCGGAATCTGCACGGGTAAATCGTAGGATGATAGCAAATGCTGCATTCGGTGAAAGTCTTCCGGCGTCGGCGAAAGAAAGAAAACCAACATTCCATCGGCAAGCCAACTTTTGATTTTTTCCACAGTTTGTCGCAAGAGAGCATCTTCTTTAATCTCGCCGGCAATAAAATTTAATAGCTGTAATTGCTGATGAGCTTCAAAGACTATTGTTTCCGTCATACTGACGCTGCCCGTGTCGAGTCCGAGGGCTGTGAGAGAAATTTGTCTGAACTTATCCATGGCGGTTCCAGCAGCAACAGGATCAAGATATGCATTTTCTTTTTCCAGATAAAATTTTCCACTGTTTTTAGCTTTGAGCAATAATTTATCGATATTAAGTTCCGTATTCCGTGCGGCTTGATCAATGGCCAGCGGATCATCCAAAATCAGCAGGGCATTCTGGGGCAGATAGTCAAAGAAGCTCCCGAGCCGGCTTTGAGGCTGGCTGACCTGATCGTCAAAGGCTTCATAAAACAGCGGCAAATATATCGGATTTATGGAATTGGTCAAATCGTTCTGCAGAGTTTCCACCAAACGGCCCCGATTTTCGCGCGGCAGAGAAAGATCATCGCTGCGCCGTTTGACATTGCTCACAGCCAACTTCAGCGTTTGCGAATTGACGATTACGCTGCTTGCCGGCGGCACCAGAAAAGTTGTCACTGAACTAATGGAGCGCTGAGAGGCGCGGTCAAAAGTACGGATGGATTCGATTTCATCGCCTAACATTTCCATACGCAGCGGCCATTTTCCCAAGGGAGGAAATAGGTCAATGATGTTGCCCCGGACACTGAATTCACCCCTTTCTTCAACAAGGCTGACTCTTTTATAGCCACCTGATTGCAGGTGTGTGCAGAAATCATCGCTGTTGATCGTATCGCCCACGGCAATTATTTGTAGATACTGATTGAACTCGGCAAAAGGCATTACCTTTTGCATTAAAGCAGCCGCCGAGATCACCACTACTCCCGTGTTAATTTGCATAAAAGCAAGAGCTTCCAGGCGCGCCAATTCTTCTTCTTTCTGAAGTGCAAACATATCAACGGTCAAGAAATCCAGAGAAGGATAATAAATTACCTTGTCTTTGCCTAAAAATAAGGCCAGATCGCTCGCATATGCTGCAGCTTCTCTTTCTTCCGGACAAACAACAAGCAGGGTCTTCTCCATCTTGGTGAAAAGAAGAGCTGTTAAGAAGGAACGGGCAGATCCGCTAAGCCCCTTTACATTAAGATTTGAGGCATCCCTATTAATTTGTTCCAGAAGATCATGGAGTGGTGCAATTCTTTCCGTGATTATTTTTGTAATAATTTTTTTCACTGACAATAATCCCAACTCTTTACGGCAATCAATTGTGCAACTTAAATCCTTTTCGCAAGTCTCCTCGAGAAATTTAACTTTTTTAGCTCAAATATGAATTTAGTTCAAGTTCGCTTAATTATCATATAAATTAATCATTTCTTATTAGTTGACAACCTTTTTGTCTTTGATAAGCTGCCTTGTATAAATTTTATATGGAGATTGAAAAATGATTACCGTGGAAAAGGCGTTGCAATCAATTTTCTTGAACTTTCGCCCGTTAGGCCTGGAAAAAGTAAATATTCTGGATGCCCGGGCGCGAGTGATAGGTGAAGATGTTTTTGCCACACGTAATATTCCACCGGCCAACAATTCAGCGATGGATGGCTATGCTGTGCGGCATGTCGATACCAAAGGCGCGACCAGGGTAAACCCGCTCCAACTCCAAGTTATTGAAGAGATACCGGCAGGTAAAGTTCCGCAAAAAAAATTGAAAAAGGGAGAAGCCTCCCGTATCATGACCGGAGCAATAATTCCGGACGCAGCCGATGCCATTGTCCGCCAAGAAGACACAAAAAAAATCGGAAAAAGGATTATGATCTATACTTCAGTAAAAGAAGGTCAGGATATTCGCTTTGCCGGCGAAGACGTGCAAAAAGAAGACCTCCTTATTTCTCGAGGAAGTATCGTTAGCCCGGCACAAATAGGAATGCTTGCTTCGTTGGGAAGGACATTTGTGAGCATGTATCAGAAACCGCGCGTAGCAATTATTGCCACGGGTGACGAACTTGTGAATATTGAAACCGATCCGCCACCCGCTAAAATTGTCAACAGCAACAGCTATTCTTTAGCTGCCCAAGTTATGGAATGCGGCGCAATTCCCTTAATCCTGGGAATTGCTAAAGATCAAAAATCCGAACTTCAAAAAAAATTTAAAACCGCGCTACATGCCGATTTGATTATTTCTTCCGGAGGCATTTCGGTCGGTGATTTTGATCTTGTCAAGGATGTCATGGGAGAAATCGGTAACGTCATGCATTTCTGGCAAGTGGCCATGAAGCCGGGCAAGCCTTTGGCTTTTGGCACAATCAAGGGTATTCCCCTGTTCGGTTTGCCGGGAAATCCCGTATCCGCAATGGTGTCATTTGAACAATTTGTACGTCCGTATCTTTTAAAAATGCAGGGACATACTAAAATATTCCGCCAAACCATCAAGGCTCTGAGCAGCCAAGAAATTCAGGGAAAAAAAGGGGTCAAATATTTCATTCGTGCCATTGTTAAAAAAGAGAAAAACCAATACCTGGCTGCTATAACCGGAGAACAAGGATCCGGCATTTTGAAATCAATGGTTTTAGCCAATGCTTTAATTGTCTTAAAAGAAAACGAAACCAAAGTTAAAAAGGGCGATCCGGTAACAGTCCAATTATTGGATGACTCTTTATCCAAGACAGAATCTTTCCCCTTGTAGAAAATGCAGGCCAATATTGGAAAATATTGCTTTTTACCCGTCTTTGCAAGTTGACACACGGACAAATATGCTTTAGAATTTTTAATGGAAGTGCCAAGGTCACTGGTGGGCCTCCTGGACTTCAAATCCAGTGTAAGGCGCTAAAACCGTCTTAGGTGGGTTCGATTCCCATGCACTTCCGCCAGTTATAATCAGTGTTTTCAGCTAGTTAGCAATTTCAAACACCCCCTTATTGCGTCACCAAACCGTCACCAACAAGCTTTCCGCACAAAAAAAATAGACTCTCCCTCCCAGAGGAAAATATATCCTGAGCACATACCATCGAACTTGATTCTTCACTTCCAGAAAGGCAACCTTTTCGATTTTTTTGGAGGGATCAAAAATGACTAATACCATGTCTTTTAAACCACAGACTGGCAAACTATTGCTGGATGAAGCACCTCTTGTAGTTTTACCTTCACTTGCCGCGGCGATAGGTTTAGAGGCTGCCGTCGTTTTGCAACAACTTCATTTCTTGATCCGAATAAAACTGGAGCGTCATAGAGAACATTCCAAGGAAAGTGAAAGGGATATCCATGCCGGTCGTATTTGGGTTTGGAACACCTACCAAAAGTGGCAAGAGAATCATTTCAGTTTCCTATCCGTCCGCAGCCTTCAACGTATCTTCCTGAACCTGGAAAGGAGAAAATTGATCATAGCCGGCAACTATAACGAGCATAATTTGAATAAAACGAAGTGGTACAGCATTAATTATGATCACCAACTGATAAAAGCTATTACAACGACGGGAACAACAGCACCTCATAAGAAGAATGAAAAGGATAATTCCTTAGCCGCAAATAGCGATCAACGCGAAACGGTTGTCGATAGTGCCAAATTGGCACGTTCGACATGCCATATTGGCACTATCGATGATGCCAATTTGGCACCATCTTATACAAAGAATACAACAAAGACTTCTACAAAGACTACAACAACAACCAAAGACGAGTTGTCGTTGTCTGAATTTTCTAAAAAAGAAAATATTAAATTCAACACAAACGATGCTTTTCCAATTCCTGCAACTGCCAAGGAAGCAGATGAAATTATCAAGAAGGTCTTGAGAATTGTTTATCCCAATGGCGAGGGTATCAAAAATAAAAGAACACTCATTCATGTCCTGAAGAAAAAATTAATGAATGGCCGACTGGAAATACCCGAAGGCTGGCAGGATTTACAACAAAAGAAAAATGAGACGGTCGATCAAGAATCCAAAAATAATGCAGAAAAGATAAGCTTTCAAAAAGCGAAAGAAGAATTTGCCAAGCTTCCCGAAAATGAACAAAAAAAATATCTTGATGCAGCCAGAAGAACTGCCAACAGTGTTGCATCGGTTATGTCAGATTCAACAGCTCTGTGTGTTGCCATCCAGCTGGCGGCAAAAGAGAGAAAGGAGGAATAAATTATGATGGGACCAGTGTCTCAATCCGCAACGGCAGCGAGTAAGTATTATTATGAGAAAGATCCCGTTTACGACAAAAATAACAGCAGATGGTTAGGTGGGGGCTGCGAATCCCTTGGTCTGGAGGCCGGCGCTGTTGTTTTGAAGGATGATTTTAACAATATCATCAATGGGAATGATTTAACCGGCGGGCAAATTGTTCGGGATACTTATGCCGCGGCCGGGCGAATAGAACATCGTGCAGGCGTTGATTTTGTCTTTTCCGATCCTAAAAGCGTTTCCCTTATGGAACATCTGGCCGGAGATGAGAGGATCAGGAACATCAGATCCGCCGCCATAGAAGATGTCGTGAAACATATTGATGATAACTACATTTCCTACCGCGAAACAGTAAACTACCAGGTAAATGTTGTCCATGCTGAGGGAAAGGGTATTTTTTCCACGTATGAACACTCAACCAGCCGCGAAAACGATCCTAATTCTCATACTCATGTTTTGATCTGCAACATGGTTCAACGTGATGACGGTTCCTATAGGGCTTTGTATAATGATGACATTTTTAAAAATCAAAAAGAGATTACCGCTGTCTATAACGCCAGCATGGCTAAAGGTTTATCGGAGATTGGTTATGCCATAGAAATCAAACCAAATGGATTATACGAGATAGCCGGGGTACCTAAAGAGTTAATTGACACGTTTTCCAAAAGAACTGCCCATATCAAACAGGCGGAAGCTGAATTTTTAGATAATAACAACATTCTGGAAACAAATCCCAGAATACAAGTAATTGCCACGCTGGAAACCAGGCCGGAAAAATCAGACTTAACCAAAGAATATTTGCTGGATTCCTGGAATAAGCAAGCCGACGATATTGGTTATCCCCAGGATAAATTGGCGTCTTTGGTTACAGAAGCGTTTAATAATAAAATTGTCAATGATATTTCTGTAAACAGCGTCATTCGTCATGTTGTTGATGATCTTATCTCCACTGAATCTACGTTTACGAGATCTGATTTAATTAAACACAGCCTGGCTCTTGCGCTGGGTAAATATAATAAAAGTGACATCACTAATGAAATTGATAAGAAGTCGGTTAGAGCTGAACTATTTACTGAAATAGCACCCGGAATCTTCAGCACTGACAAAATGATCGAAACAGAAAAAGATATTTTACGGATGCTGGAATCAGGAAAGGGGAAAGTGAACCCCTTAATGAGTAAAAAAGAAGCAGAAAAGTTTATTAACGGTTTTGAAAATAACAATAAAAATGTTGCACCTCACGGTTTGACCAAGGATCAAAGAAACTTGTTTATCGATGTCCTGACCTCGGCTGATCAGTTCATTGTTGTTCAGGGAGACGCGGGGACTGGCAAAACAACTATTTTTAAAGCCGTCGCCGCTGCCTGTGAAGAAAAACTTGTAACACTGACCGGCTATTCCAAAACCGGCAAAGCCGTGGAGGGATTTGTCAGTGCTACGGGGGCCAAAGGCAGTACTGCTGATTCTTTTTTACTCCATAAATCTAAGGACAGCGGTATTTCTTTAAGGATTATCGATGAAGCTTCGATGCTGGGCTCTTTGCAGACACATTCCATGATGGACAGAGCCGTTGATGATCATGCCCGCTTAATTCTGCTGGGTGACATGAAACAATTGCAAGCAATAGATGCCGGACGTGCTTTTCAGGATGCTCAGGAAAAAGGTGATATTCATGTGGTTAAATTAGCGCAAGGTATTCGTCAGAAAAATGCTTATACAATTAAACTGGCGGAGCTGGCGAAAAGTAAATATAAAATAAATGATGCCGTAAATCTGATCCATGAAAATAATAAGCTGTATGAAAAAGCTTCTTTTAATGATCGCCGGGATTTGATTTTAGAATTATATAAGAATGATTCATCCAATTCCATTGTCGTTACATCCACGAATAAGGAAAAGGATGTTCTAAATTCGGACATTCGTTCTTATTTAGTAAATAATAATATAATCGACAGCAAAGGTTTCTTTTTTAATACGCAGGCACCGATTTCTCTGGTGGGGATTGAAAAGAGGTTTTCTGCTCATTACGAGATGGGGAATACAATTCATATTAAGAAATCTTTCCACGGTATCGAGTCCGGGGCTTCCGGTAAAATAACCAATATTGATTTAAACAATAATACAATTACCGCCGCTTTGGATAATGGTTCCATCCAAAAAATAGATATGTTTAAAAATGGAGATAAAATATCTGGCTCAGTAGATACAATTAAAGAATTTGCCCCAGGCGATCACATCATGTTTTTGAAAAATAATAAATTAATTGGTGTTAATAATGGCCAAACAGGAACAATTAATTCTATTGATGAAAGCGGAATTATCAACGTCAGTGTCGGTAAAAACCGGATTAATGTAAATTTAAATCACTATAATTATGTCGATCATGCTTATGCCATTACTGATTACAAATCTCAGGGAGGATCATATGACAAAGTTATATTCAGCGCTCTGGCCGATAGAGTAAATCTTAATTCGTTTTATGTTGCGGCTACCCGGGCTAAAGATGATTTTTATTTATTAACCGATGATGTTGATCAATTAACAAAACATGCCTCCCGGCCCCAGGATAAAAAATCTACGCTTGATTATACAATCCAGAACGAGGAAATGAAAAACGGAATGAATATTTATTCTAAAGTGGAAAAAGATATTGATGCCTCTCAGCAGCAGAAAGATTTATCCCAAGTAGAAAAAGATAGATACGCCATAGAGCAAATGCATCCGAACAGTAATTCTTTCGAGAGAGGACCGGAAATTTAATAATCACCATATTTGAGGTTGGGAAGTGCAGAACTCCGGTAAGGGGTTAAGGGAAGAGTAGACGGGTTTTCTACGGGAGACCCTACGCAGAAAGATTCTGCTTAAATGTTAAATAAGGGATAATAAAATGATCATTAGTATCTGATATCATTAAATATTAAGCGTTAACAATTAGTTAACACAGCAAATAAAAAATAAGACAATTTAGCAATGATAATAAGATGTTTACGAGGTTAACAAGTGAGAGAGGTTATTGGAACCAGGATAAAGGGTGCGCTAAGGGCGAGAATGGATAAGGAAGCGGCAGATAAAAAATGCTCGCTTTCCGAATTAATCCGGCAAAAAGTAATATTTGCCTATGAGCAGGAAGAAAAAGAAAAGACGATTATCAATTTAAAGAAAATAGAAGGCGATCTTAAATCTTTAATAAGTTTGCTCATCATGACTTCCGCTCTTATAGCTGAAGATATTCGTCAAGAAAAGGGTGCAGATGCTTGGCTGAAGATATTTAAAACCGCCAAGGAAATATTAGAGGATTATAAAAAAACGGGAAAACTCGCCATATAGCATTAAGTGAATTATGGATAATAAACATAACAAAAAAGCATTTAAGGGATTTGAAACCTGGCTTAGTTTTTTCCAGATGAACATGAAAATGTTCAAGTGGATTTTGATTGCCTCCGTCTTGTTCAGTGCAGTTTTTACATTAATAATTATTTTTCACTTAGGTGATCGGGATTTTTATTTTTTTAAAATACCTAGCGATAGATTTTGGCAGATAAGTGGTTGGTGTTTGGAAAATATGTGGTGGGGACTTATCAATAATACGATGAAAGTTTTTCAGCCGGCATGGGATATTTTTTGGCAGGAGTTTTTCCAGCTTCTTCCTTTTTATCTGGCAATATTTTTCATTATATTGACGTTAATTACCGTATGCACTCTGCACTATTTTAGAAAAAGATCCCTGAAGCAGGAAGAGGAAAAATATATTGACGGAGCCAAGTTTATTTCTTCAGGTAAATTATTAAAGCTGTTGAGTGAAAAAGAGACGTCAATACCTATTGCCGATATTAAAACTCCTGTTGACGATGAGACGAAACATTTTTTTATTGTGGGTAGAACAGGGTCGGGCAAAACTCAAACTCTCAAAAGAGTCGTTACTCATTTACAAACCAGCGGATCAAAAATTATTCTCTACGACAGCAAGGGCGATTATATTCCGACAAATTATGATGAGGAAAGGGATATAATATTTAATCCTATTGATGAGCGGTCAGCACGTTGGACTATCTTTAATGATTGTACATCGAAAATGGATATTGAACAGGTTATCTGTCACGGCATGATCCCCGGGTCGGGGGGCAGCAGAGATCCCTTTTGGGCGAATGCTTCCCGGGAAGTATTTCGGGGAATATTGTACTATTGTTACCGTAATAAAATGTATTCCAATGCCCATATATGGGACGTATTGTCAGCGGGAGCAAGTAAAATTGTCAAAATATTAAATACCATTCCCGAGGGAAGAACGGGCACAGAAATGATATTAGATTCATCTTCGAAACAGACCCAGGGTATTATGGCAATGCTCTTACAATATACAGCTATTTTAGAATTAATGGCGACAGAGGATGGTGCTTTTTCTATTAGGAAGTGGCTGCATGATCCCAAGCCCGGCACTTTATTTTTAGTGAATCACAGCAAAAGTAAAGACATTTTAAAACCTATCCTAACATTACTCCTGGAAATGGCCAGCCATGAAGTGTTATCCATGCCGGATGATTATCAGCGCAGAATATATTTTTTCCTGGATGAGTTTGGATCGCTGAATAATATGAGCTCCATAATAGAATTATTGACACGAGCACGATCAAAAGGCGCTTCTGTCTGGATTGGAACACAAGAGATTGGACAAATAGAAAAAGTTTATGGAAAAGAAAGCCGGCAGTCCATTGTTAATGGATGTGCATCTAAATTAATATTGTCTATTGCCGAGCCGGAAACGGCCAAATATTTTTCTGAGGCGATAGGCCAGACTGAAGTATTGGAATCCAGTGAATCCATGTCTATGGGGCCTTCGAACATAAGAGAGGGCCTGACTTTTACCAGAACCCCAAAAACGAAGCCTTTAGTATTGCCTTCTGTATTTCAACAATTTCCGGATATGGAAGGGATATTAAAATTAAGTAATTACGATTACTGTAAGGTGAAAGTCCCCTATGTTTCCTATCCCGTATCGAATAAATATTTAAAAATTAGAAACGATATGCTTTTGGAAAGTTTGATTAAGAAAGTTGATCTTTATAAAAAGACAATCGAAGATGCCGGTGATGTTATTTTTGGTGCAGATGAACGCATTAATAAATCTGATAAGCCCAGAGGGCAGTTGGATATATCTTTTAATAATTAGAAACAAATATGGCTAAAATAGCATCCCAATATTTATTGATTCTGATTATTATAATATTTTATTTTTCATCTGACGCTTTTTGTTTCTGCTTTGATGAAGCAGCCTGCCGGTATAATATTTCTGCGGACATTTTATATGCAATTGCCAAGGTAGAGTCTAATTTTGATCCGGGTGCCTTCAATTGGAATAAAAATGGGTCTTATGATTACGGTGTAATGCAAATCAACTCCAGCTGGTATAAAGTTCTTGGTGCTGATGCCTGGTCACAATTAGGAGATCCCTGTTATAATGTTAATGTAGGAGCATGGATTTTAGCCGAGTGCATGAAAAGATATGGTTATACCTGGGAAGCGGTTGGTTGCTACAATGCGAGTAGTAAAAATAAGCGTAATTGGTACGCTTATAAAGTATGGCGCGTTATAGCTAAAATGAAAGAGAAGTAACATACTTTAAAAACATACAATGGAGAGAATTCAATATGCGGAATCGATGCCGTCTGAGGCAAATGCGATCACATCATATGTTCTTTTACATTTATATGCTGTAGGACAAAGTTATTTAGACAGCAAGGGTAAAGATGGACTGTAAATCATAATTCTTCAAAAGTGTCAGAATTGCCTTTTTTTTGGGCATCTAAGATTTCAAATACAACTCCGTAGGGTCGATCGCTCGGGAAGTAGATTGATTTCAGAATGAAATTCTCAAGTCCCCGGAGATTAATTTTTCTGCCACAGGCATGAAGAGCTTCTTCCTTGTAATCTTGAGCTCCAGTCCGATAACAGCCTGAACGACTTCAAATTTTACTCGAGAAGTTGATGAAGCTCCCGGGAGTGCGGATTGTCGCTCCCTCGTTGTTTTCGTTTGTCCTTCTCCTCGCCATCTTACTTACGACGCTTCCTGCCTGGCCAAGGCAGAATCCCGTCTAATTCCTCCACTCCCCATTCTTCGGCTTGTTCAGTGCGCTTGGGTGGTGGGACCTCCTCATCCTCGAACCAAAGTAGGGTCAGTGTTTGATCCCATTGGCCTAAGTGTCTAGCCTCCTCGAGCAGCATGCCACCTCGCTCCCAATCGCTGAACCAGAGATCGGCATCAATCTCCTCTGGACCATCACAAACCTCACCGGCTCGAACCCTTTCTGATACTGAACCACGAGGCAAACCCAAACGAGGGTGGACCCAAGCATTTGCTTCACGAAGGGATATAGATCTGGATGTGTACCTCACTTTCCCTTTCTCGGAAAGTACAAAGGCACATGGTGCGCTTACAACCGCCGCAAATCGAGAGCCAGTTGCTGTAAGAGATGCCTCAAAACGGTCTGCTAAATCAACCACCGTACCAAAACTGATCTGCTCTTTATCTACGACTGGCTTGAACAACTTGTAGGGCAGAAGGAGCTCCGCGGCGAATACATCACAGAGGACTTCTTCTGGCGACCTTTTTGCGTAGCTCCACCACGACACCTTGTGGTCGGATGGAAAACATAGTACTATGTGGGCGATCTCATGACACACTGTAAATCTTCGACGTTCCTCCTGATCTTTAGCATTGACGCAGATGTAATGTTTTCCACGGTTCTCAAAAGACCAGCCGGACTCACCGTTCCCGAGATCGGTTTCAATGCGAATAATTGCACCCAACTGGGTAGCATAAGCTGCAACGTCAACTGGAATGGTTGTTGGGTTTACGGCAGCGACAAATTCACGCGCTCTGAGTATCGCGGTTATTTCATCCATCCTCGTTCTCTTCATCCAAGATTCTTCGCACACGTTCGATCAATTTCTGATAGTCCGGTCGTCCGGAACCACGAAAAGCTGCTCCCGCCACAGACGCAAAAATTTCGTAACTGATAGTCGGGTCTTTGAGAACAAGCTCTACGAGAACGCTGTCGGTATCGGCATGTTTAGCAAGATAGCGAAGCATGTCCGCTTCTCTCCTTCCAGCCTTCAATGCGCGCATAAGCTTTGATATAACCTCTTCTGAGGGAGCCACCTTATCACCGTTTTCCAAGCGGTAGATGTAGGCGTGATCTACCTCTGACAATTGCGCGAGCTCCCGTAAAGATAGGTTTCTGCCCTCACGCAAGCGTTGAAGCAATAGTCCAAATCCCGGCTGGATCATAAAAAAACCTCCTTGACAAATAAAAATAGATGAATATACTGTTGTCTAGTAGGACAACAATGGACATCAAAGGCTTGCTAGTTAATCTTGTTTCTTATGCGCAGCCCTAATCCCACCGTTGCCTCTACAGACACTATTATGGCATTTTGTCGCAGCGAATTCAAGTATTCAATGCGACACGCCAAAAAGGAGGTTAAAATGTCAAAACAGGAACTAGACCTATTCATTCACAGGCAGGGCGCGAAGCCGATAGTGCTCAGTGCTATACCCGGCGATACCCTTCGGGAAATCCTCATAAGGGTCGATGTCTTTAA
Source organism: Smithellaceae bacterium (assembly GCA_050008655.1). Lineage (GTDB taxonomy): Bacteria > Desulfobacterota > Syntrophia > Syntrophales > Smithellaceae > UBA4810. The sequence goes on along the minus strand of JBEKMF010000020.1, from coordinate 5,121 downwards.
AGACAACGAAGACGAACTTCTGGTCTTCGTCGGTGAGTGCAGTGAAGCGCTAAAAGAACCGGACGATGTTGAAGAAGGTGCGGACACGCACGAGCCGGTTGATGTAAGTCTTACGGTAGAAGCTCTTGAACTCGGGAGGCATCGTCATGTGCATTTGCACCGGTGCCGGCACGTGAAGGTTGAGGTGAATTTCGGCGCAAAGACAAAAAGACGAAATTTCTCTCCAGCAACAACGGTTGGCGTTGTGACACAGTGGGCACGTAATAAGTTCCATCTGGACCCAGCTTCTGCGGCGGAATACGTACTGCAGGTCTGCAATAGCACTGACCAACCCCGGCCAGATAGGCATCTCGGGGAACTCGTCGAGGCACCGAAATGTTCAATATGTTTCGACTTGGTCAGAGAAGTGACTCCGCAGGGCTGATGCAATGGAAAAGCCCGATCAATGCCTGTTTGAGGAGGACATTCTGTCGGCCGAATTTTGCATCGGTGTGACAAAAGGTAAATGGGGTTTACCCGAGCCGGACGTGTTGCCTAGCCAGCCGGACTGGCCGAAGAGGATTTTATGGATTGCAGCCGTGCCACGGGCGAATTCTCCGGATTGGTTCTATATTCTGCTGGACGTCGCCGGTTACAGGTCAGTCTCGCCGACAGGGACCTTCTGGGATCCGAGCACCAGATGTATGCTCGATTTTTCAAAGCGACCGAAAGGTAGGCCGGACAGCCGTTTTGCAAAGGTCTTCAGGACGGACTGGCCTAGCCCCCCTCAACAGGGGTCGGCTTTCTATCATCCTTACGACCGGGTGGCAGCACAGGGACACACAGCATGGCCAGGGGAACAGCCACATCTTGTGTGGACAATTAATCAGACCATTGTCGATTACTTGGAAGAGTTCCATGCCTTATTAAATTCGGGGGATTACATTGGAGTATAACCGAGCTTTAACGACAATTCGTGTTCCTATCCTTCTCTGGGCGCTGATGGTTTTAGAATTGCGACAACGGGGTGCGGGCAAGGGTGAAAGCGGGGCGTTCTTGCTCGGTCGGCGACAGGGGTTTTCCGCACAAGCAACCAACTACATTTGTTACGATGATCTGGATCCACAAGCCTGTCGATATGGTGCCGTTACCTTCCACGCGGCAGGATATGCAGATCTTTGGCAATATTGCAGGGAAAAGAAAGTAGAGGTTCTCGCCGACGTGCATACACATCCAGGGAAGAGCGTCGAACAGAGTCCCATCGACCGTCGAAACCCCATGGTGCCGGTAGTTGGACACATCGCCACCATCCTTCCAAACTATGGATACACACCCTGGTGGTCACTAAGGGATGTGGGCGTTTACGAATATCTCGGCGATCTTAAATGGCGCGCGTACGGCCCGTCCGAAAAGCGTCGCCCAATAAGACTAACAATTTGGTGATTGAGATGAAAACTCTGAATACAGGACTTTCGCGTATATCGAAATTGTTTATCGACCGCGACGAAACGGCTATGGAGGACGCACTCATACGTCGTCAACACTATGCCGTGACCCTCCGTTGTGGCCGCGATGTGGAGAAATCAAAGACCCTGCAGGTCGCCCTCATAACAGCTGCAAATATCGCAAGCAAATGTTTCCCTGGCGCGGTTCGCGTCGTTCTCGAGGAGACCTCGAAAGAAACACCTCTATTGATTTGGCCATCACTTAAACTCACATTCAGCCAGGCACTCGCCTGCCTTTTGGGACCACAGGTCCAGGTGGACGCCAAGAGTCATAAAAACGGAGATCATGATATCGTTTTTGGTGACGCCCAGCCGATCGAAGGTTCGTTGCGCGTCACCTTTGATGGATGGGTTGGTAAGGTGGGTCCGACTGATAGTGTCGAGCGTCTGCCTGAGCGCGAATATTGTTCGCTCTCTGGAGTGGTTGCGGCCGCCCTGGCAATCTCTGAGTTGTTTCTCTCTTTCGCCGAAATAAGCGTGGAAGCAAGTCGGCGCGCCGTCGGGCTTTCCCTGTGGCGTCCTGAACTCGATGTTATGCATCCCGAGGCAATAGGCGTGCCTCTTGAATTCCTTCCGCGTGACATGTGGGTTTTGGGATTGGGCCATCTGGGCAATGCTTATCTATGGTCGCTCTCAATGCTACCATACCGAGATCCTAAAGCAGTCGAAATTTTTCTCAATGACTTTGACAAGATCGAGCCAGAAAACGTTGAGACTGGGCTCATTTTTAATTCACAGGACGTGGGCCGCTACAAGACGCGGGTCTGCAGTGACTGGTTGGAGAAACGCAAGTTCCGGGCGAGACTTGTTGAACGCCGCTTTGATGCCGATTTTCGATGTCAAGATGACGAGCCAAGACTTGCGTTATGTGGCTTCGATTCGAATTCTCCGCGCAGGGATCTCGCGAACTCTCGCTTCCTTCGCGTCATCGAAAGCGGTCTGGGTGGAACAGTCAATAACTTCGACACGATCAGCCTTCATACGCTGCCCAATGTGCGAAAGCCTGAAGAGATATGGCCAGACCCAAACAAAGAGGAAATGGATAAAGGAATTCAAGCTCTTGCGCGGAAGAACCCTTATTTGGGTCTAGCTGCCGAAGAGTGCGGGCGTTTCGACTTAGCTGGTAAATCTGTGGCAGTCCCATTCGTTGGTGCTGTCGCGGCAAGTTTTGTTCTCGCCGAAATTATCAGGCTTCTACACAGAGGTCCGGCCTATACGAATATCAAACTAATCCTGGCTGACCTGGATCGTAGGTTCGCACAGACAACACGCAACTACGACCCAAATGATTTCGTAGGTTTAACGTATTGTTCTTTGTAAATCGGCAGACATACCAACTGAATCTCAACCGATCAAAGCCATAAAATCCCCCGAAAAAGCCAGGAGGAGTCAGCAACAAATAAGAATGCGGACCGTCTTTATAAAAAGCTTGCTGGATACGGACGCTATGGGTAGAGTTTTCGCTTGAGTTTGGGGTCAGTGGCGCTAGAACAATGCGCTCCGGCAGATGGCAGGACTGTGGCAATACTAAGCGCTTCTGGTAAAGTATAAACGCAGGTGGCAACCCCACGCCGCTGCAGTGCTTACCTTTACTCTCTTTTACGCGGTAATCTATAAATTCGGTTCCATTTGTTTAAGTGCATTGTAGGTTTAGCCCGCGATCCAGTGAATTCCTATTCCCCCATATCACTTCTGAATTATGGGATTGTACCTGCCAAAGGAACACCTCACCTCAAAAATTGACTTAAATAGACCTCAACTCGCGGATCCTTAGCAGGTACGGACTAACAGTCGGTGTTGTCGAGAAATGGTGCATTTCCGTTTTTTCTTCAGCGCACTGTGGGTTACGGGATGAAACCTGCCACGGTAGCGCGCTATCTCAAATCACGACTTCAATAAATAACAAATAATTTATCGGTTATAGTCAAAGGTGTTGATAGCTAGGTGTTATGGTCTAATATTTTCTTAAAAAAAGGGTATTATTATGCTTATGCGTATTGTCTCAAAAATACTGATTACGTGTTTCACTTACAATTGCTCAGAAGTGGGCAGTTATCATGTTTGATGATTTCTGATAGGAATCAACTATTGGCAAAAGCCCGTAAGTCTTTTTTGATATAGTATTTTGCGCCATATTTCTTTAAAAGTGTTTCCGCGTCATAAAGGAATTTACGCCAGTTCACTGTTCGTTCGTATTCTTTCATGTGGTTCAGTTTTCCCACTTTCCAGAATCTCACATACTTGTGTGCTTTTCTAATTACCGCAAGCGCTTGGACTGGATCAATAACCGGCTCAAGGCTAACCCAAGTAAAAATACCATCCTTATGTGCACTTTTAATAATTGCCAGTCGATCATTTACTGTGGATGCGTTAGGCTCCCATTCCCGCCGCTTATCATCATCTGTGAAACTAAGCGTAATGCCAAGATGCGTGCCTGCCTTTTTCATAAGCTCCAAGTCATCCTGGATAATGTCAGCACAACCTTTTGTCAATATCTGACTTTTCAAACCGTATTTATGAACGATCCCTAGCGCTCGTCTTGTTAAGCGTTCTTTACGTTCAAGTGGCTGGTAGGGGTCACTAAGAAAGCAAAACAGAATACGCCTTTGGTCACCACGTAATTTCTTTGCGTCTTTTTCAAAAAGCTCAATGACTTTTTGGCGCGGCGCGGCGGCTGCGTGCCATTTTTCCCCGGTTGTCCGCATGCAAGCAGGCGCATAGCAATAGAGGCATCCATGGGTACATCCACGATATAGATTGCATGCCAGTTCAGAGTATTCCCTTGCGCGTCCTTTAGGCTCATAGACGACATTCATTTGCCGACTCCCTTAAGGTATTGAATTGTTTCTGCATCCGTCTTCTTCCAAGCCTCGTATGAAACATGGATATTTTGCTTTGGCAACTTTCCGCTTTTAACCAATAAGCTCAAAGCGTTCCTTGCATGCATTGCAAGCATACCATTTTGTAAGGCAAAAAGATAAACATCTTTGTTTGTCGTTAATCGCTGCGCCAATAAAGCGGACTCAAGCTCCTTCTCGAAAACTTTAATTTTAGTCGGTATGTCATATTCGGAGAATAAAGACGGTTGCGCCGGGTCAATCCCATCCCTGTCAATATCGAAATTGGCGTCGCCACCCCGTTTCCAGGCAACCTTTAAAAATTTATCAATCCCAAGAGGGTGTCCGGAACCAAAAACAAGCCCATAAACATTGGCACCTTTTTTAATAGAGAACGAGCCTATATAATACGTCAAACCATCCGGTACCCAGGAACGATAAGCATATGCTAATAAACGATGCACATTGGTACCATTCATGCGGGATAAGTCTTGATCAGTTATGGGCACATAGTTTCTGATATCAGGATGATTTTTAAACCTGTTGACCCAGGCAGAAGAGATGAAAAAGATAAAGTCTGTTTTGGGAAGTTGAACAATGGATTTAAAAACCAATTCGGATATTTGCTGAACGCCGCTTTGATCGAGAAACAAAAGATTCGCTGTTTTGCCCTGCATTAGGGTTTGCCATTGCTCAAATGATGAATGAAAATCGTTGCACATAGTAATAAAATCAACTTGCGGTAAAGATTTTTTTTGTTCATCAATACATTCCGATAATTGTTTAAATTTTGCTGCATT
>JBEKMF010000002.1:0-52273 GCA_050008655.1 Smithellaceae bacterium | reverse complement strand
GCCACTTTATTATACAGTTTAGACAAAGAAAACTGCCGTAATTTAATCGCTGATTTTAAAAATTATGCATCACATCTGTTATGAATTTATTCTAAACGTATGGAGACTGACTTGATTAAGATAAAATATAGTGCTGTAAAATTAATAAATATAAAATATTTCAATGTTGGATCATTTTTGCTTATTTCCAAAATGATGGTTAAAAAATATTTGTTCAATATCTCGAACATCAAAACTCGCTTCGACAAAAAAAATATGCTTCAATTATCGAATTATCGATATCAACACTTTAGGCTGACCGATCAACAATATACTGGCACTTCAAAAGTTATACTGGAGATAGTTGTCCAAAGTAAAGAAGCAATCATTATTATAAATGAATATTTAAATAGGAAACATTATTATTTGAAAAAAGGGAAAAATAAAATCGAAGTGCCTATTACTGCACTGGAACAAGGCGAAAATGTCTTGGCTTATAAAGGAAAAATAAAAATAAAATATTTAAGCTTTTGTAAATTAATGCATTCTAACGAATCAGATATCTCCAATAACAATGTTTTATTGATTCATATTGGTGATAATTATTTGCAAGCAGCTGTGCAATATATCAATAATTCATTAGTCGAATATCCCTTACACTCACCTTTCAAGAATTCATGCTACGCCATTTATGATTATGATAATCAATGTTTTAGGATGTCATATTGGCTATGGAGTGATGCCCCAATAGTGTATGCATTGCTTAAACTATCGGAGAAAGATAGTATCAACAAACATTTTTATATCTCATTGGCATCAAAGATCGGCGATACATTACTAAGAAACCAGATACTAGATAAGAAGGATAGCAACTACGGTGCCTTAGTTTCCAGATACCGGTATTTAGGCAGTGCAGATAATTCGTTTGATTGTCTGCTGGGCGTAAATGACACTTCGTTTGCGGTAAAGTGGGCATTGTTATCTCTTTATAAGCATACCGGCCTTATTGAATATCTAAATGCGTCGAAAATTGCACTTGATTGGGTAGTAAAGGCAATTTATGAAAATGAGTTTGTACCTTCACATTTTTACCATGAAAAGGGTAAGAGAGAAGATGGTTGTTTCATTGATACAGGTTTTACTACAGAAGGTTTGGCAGAATATAATAGAATCATTATAGACAAAAAAAATGTAGTTTATAGTAATGCTATAAATTTTTTCATGCGCAGGTTTTTAAAACAATTCCAATTGAAAAACGGGTTTTATGGCCAATATTATTCTTTTAAAAATGGTATTTCCCATAAACTGTTTACTCGCGGTCATGGATGGGTCCTTGAGGGTTTGATTGCTTCCTACAAAGAAACAAAGAATCATAATTATTTGAATGCCGCAACAAGCCTTGGTGAGTTGCTAATATTGGAGCAAGAAATTGATGGTTCATGGCCGTATCTGTTAGGGTACGTTTATCCGCTGACAAGTGTAAAAAAATATAGTGGCAAATGTGAAAAAGCTACTGCTCTATTAAGCTATCTGTTTATAGAATTATACAAATTAACCAATAATAATAAATTTATTTATTGTTCGAAAAAGGCAATTGCCTGGTGTGAAAGAAACATGAATTCAGAAAATGGCAAAGGATATGGAGGAATAGCTTCTAAAAATTTAGCATCAGGCATCACGGGGTTGCCTTTTATAAAAACCGCGACCGGTTACGCAAACGCTTTTTATATCATTAGCAAACTAATGCATGAAGAATTGGAAGCTTTATAGATCGGCTATTCAATGTGTAGAGGTGTAATTTTGGAAGTTGAGTTATATGATTTAATCGCAAGAAGCGCACGTGAAGGTTTAAAAATTCAAAAAGCCGCAGGGGAATATCCATGCGGGCATAACGGGCCGTGGGGCGATGTAGACACTAATGTCAGGACTACTGCCCATTGGGTTTTAATTAACTTCAAAGCATATGAAATTACCGGAGAGGAAAGATTTTTATCTTCAGCTATTAAAGCATGTGAATATATCATAAGAAAAGAGCAGCGCCCTTACGGATACACTTTTAAATGCCGGACCAATGAAACAGGGAAAAATATGTGTAATGGTCTGATTGGTCAGGCATGGGCAATAGAGCCACTTGTATTTATTGGTAATCTCTTAAACAAACCTGAATATTGGGATGTTGCTAAAAAAATTGTCTTGTTACATCGGTATGATCATAAACAACATGTGTGGAATAATACAGAAATAAACGGGAAAATATTAGGAATAAATCATACTTTAAATCAACAAGTGTGGTTTGCCACTCTCAATTTAATAATAGGTAAATTTTTATGCGATCAAAAATTAAATGATTTGGCGGTAGATTTTTTTATTAATTTGCCTTTATTAGTCAGTTCGTTTGAAGAAAGAGGCCTAATCAAGCACGAATTTAATAGTAATGCGTGGTCTTTTCGCAGAATAGCAAAACGGTTAGTTGGTAGAACATATAAGAACAGTACATACTACGATAAACAAAAGATATTGTCCGAGGGATATTTAAGTTTTATTTTATACGGACTTGCGCTGGCATACGAGTACAGCAGTGAACAAATTTTCTGGAGTGACAATAAGTTAAAAGAAATCATTTCTAATACGGTTGATTTTATAATCAATGGTTTTCCTTTTGGCTGGGGAGAGAAAGCAGGTTATAGGTGGTGCTATAACCCTACAGGAATTGAAATGGCTTACGCTCTGCAAGTTTTTAAAGAATATCTGAAATTAGAATCTGCCGAAAATCATATATCTATATTTTTAAGTAAACAATTTGAGTTCTATTATGATTGCGAAAAAAACATGTTATCTAAAAACACTATGGATCCTGCTATCTTATCCGCAAGGCTTTATGAAGCTGTGAGACTCAATAACTATAGCCTAACCTTATCTGATTAATGAACTAATTTTAATCCGGTGGTGTAATAAAAGAAGCCGTTTGTCAAATAGGTCAGTCAATGATTCTCCACAACAAATATGTTATATTAAAAGAGTTGTCTCTATGAGAATAGCTCACGTGACAACTGTTCACTCTTCTGATGATCCGAGAATTTTCGAAAGAGAATGCATAACGCTTCTTAATGAAAATTACAGAGTTCATGTTGTTTGCAGCCAGCTGCCCAAGCATGCAGATAACAGATTATGCTATCATATCATTGGTAAGCACAGATCACGCATCGGACGCATTTTGATAGGCGTACCTAAGGCCTTTATTTTATCATTACGCTCCGGCGCAAAAATAATTCATATTCATGATCTCGAACTCTTGCCATTAGCCCCATTTTGGCGAATTTTCGGCAAGCGTGTCATTTATGATATTCACGAAAACTACATAACATCGATTAAACAGAAAGATTATTTACCGCCTTATGTTCGTCTGCCTTTAGCGGCTTTATTGGGTGCACTGGAGCATATTTTTGCGATTTGTTGTTGGAAAATAATTGCTGAGAAATATTATGCAGAACGGTTTCCTGATGGAGTTACTGTTCTTAATTATCCTATTTTGAAAGAAAGAAATTCATATTTGTCATCCTCCACGATTTGTCTTAAAAAAGACCATCATTGGTGTTTATATACAGGTGTTATTTCATCTGCGCGAGGCGCCTTTAACCATGTCCGAATGTTGAAGCACAATTCCGAAATCGGGCTTTGCATGATTGGACGGTGTAACGTGCATACGTACAATTACCTCTTAGCAAAAATTGATGAACTTGGGATTAATCGAGAAAGGCTGGTCATTATAGGGGAAAATAGATATGTTCCAAAAGAGGAAATGGATTTAATAGTTCAAACCAATAAATGGCTGGCCGGATTAGCTGTATTTCCAGAGACCGAGCACTATACAAGGAAAGACTTAACCAAACTATTTGATTATATGCGTTATGGCATACCTATAATTGCTTCTAATTTCCCTACATGGGTTGAACTTATTGAGGAATGTAAGTCTGGACTCAACGTATCCCCGGACAAAGTAGATGAAATAACTGGATCCATTAACTGGTTGATTGAAAATCCGGAAAAGGCAAGAATAATGGGCGAGAATGGAAATCTGATGGTCAGGCAAAAATACAATTGGAAATCTGAAGGCGAAAAATTGATAACTCTTTATAAAAAAATCTTGGGTGACGGAAAAAATTGAAGAACTTAGGGAAAAGTTAGCAAAAAACATCCACAAGTCAGTGTATATATGCTATTATATCAATATGCTAGCCCTGAATAACTATATTTTTTTTGATATGGGAACATTTAGAAATATTGGCAAACATGATTAATTGTGCAAAGGTTTCCCCAATACTGTCAGTAGTTTCTCCTGTTTATGGTTGTAGAACCTGCCTTTACGAATTATATTTCCGCTTAAAGGAAACGCTTGAAAAAATAACTGCTGATTTCGAAATAATTCTGGTAAACGATGCCAGCCCTGATGGCGCCTGGGATGTGATAAATGAGCTTGGAGAGAAAGACTATAGAGTTAAAGGAATAGATTTGTCACGCAATTTTGGACAGCATAATGCTATAGGTGCTGGATTAGATTGCGCGCAAGGAGAATGGACGGTAGTTATGGATTGCGATTTACAAGATCAACCCGAGGATATAATTAAGTTGTATAATAAAGCCAAAGAAGGGTTTGATGTAGTTATAGCCAGACGGATTAGCCGGCATGATTCATATTTTAAAGTTAAAACATCTTATTTTTTCAGTAAAATATTCAATTTTCTAACAGGACATAATCATGATAATGCAATCGCAAATTTTAGCATTATTAATAAAAAAGTAGTTGTAGCATACCGACTACTTAAAGAGAAAAACAGAGATTATACTTTTTTTATTAAATGGCTTGGATTTAGTCAAGCAACAGTTGATGTTAAACATGATAAAAGATTTGCTGGTGAGTCTTCATACAATTTAAAGAAATTGCTAGCTTTAGCTTTTAATAATATCATTTCCAACACAAATAGACCCCTACATTTATCAATAAAATTTGGTTTTTTAATCGCTTTATTTTCTTTTTTGTTCGGTCTGTTTCTTGTTATTGCACGAATTATTAACCTTTTTACTATTGAAGGTTGGACAAGTATTGTAGTTTCAATCTGGTTAGTTTGTGGATTATTAATGATTACCATAGGTATTTCAGGAATATATATAGGGAAGATTTTTGAAGAATCTAAATCTCGTCCCAATTATATAATTAAAAATAAGAAAAATATTCTATAACATGGTTTTTAAAGCCTAGGTTATGTGCAATAATTTATTTAATACCAAAAAAATATTGTTTTTGGGGGCAACACAGTTTCAATTACCCGCTATTAAAACGGCACAACAATTGGATGTTCAGGTAATTGTTACAGATAATGTGCCTTCGAATATTGGGCACTTTGTTGGGGACTTTAGTGAAAATGTTTCTACAACCGACTTAGACAGTCTTATAGAAGTTGCAAAGAAATATAACATAGATGGAGTTATGACCTATGGATCAGATGTTTCGTCGCCGGGCGTTTCATATATTGCAGAAAAATTAAATTTGCCCGGTAATCCGTATAATTCAGCTAAAATTCTCCAACTAAAGCATGAGTTTCGAAAGTTTCAAAAACAAGTTGGTCTTCCTTATCCCAACTTCGTTATTATTGAGTCTGATGATAAATTTAAAGAAATAGATTTAAATTATCCAATTTTGGTAAAAGCTTCAGATTCCAGTGGTTCAAAAGGTCAGACAATTGTTTCGTCTTCACTTCAAATACAAAGAGCAATCGTCGATGCAAAAAAATACAGTCGGTGTGGTGTGGTGGTTTGTGAAGAATTATTAAAGAGCGATATGCTTGAACTTGATGGGGATATTTTGATACAAAACGGTAAACTCGCATTTGGACATTATGGACACAATTATTTTTTAAAAGGCAGTAAATTGAAAGTACCTATTGGCGAAATTATGCCCGGTTTTTTTGGAAAAGAAGTTATAGGCCAATTGGATGATCAATTACAAAAGATTATTACAACTTTTAATTTAGTTACTGGTTGTATGAATTTTGATGCTTTGTTTGTAAACGGAAAAGTTGTTATTTTGGATATTGGGCTACGCAATGGAGGTAATTACGTTCCTGATTTAATTAAAATGTCAACTGGAGTAGATTTGACAGAAGCCGCAGTTTATTGTGCTTTAGGTATCGAATACCCTGTTCAACAATTGCATGTAGCAAATCCTAAATCGGTTATGACTTATATTTTAAACGCGTCGGAAGAGGGGCAGTATACAGGAATTCATTATTCTCTGGAAATTGTAAACAATATTATGAAAAGTATCAATTTTGTTGAATTTGAGACTGAAGTAAAACCATTTACCAGAGGTGATTATGCCTTAGGTGTGGTGTTCTTAGAGTTTGATAGTCACAAAGAAATGCAAGAAAAGTGGCATCATGTTGAGGATTATATTCATATATATGTTCTTCCAAAAAATGATACCGGTAATACTTCGGTCAAAAGGGAAAAGTACAAGCGATATAATGAAAGAATATCGCCCTTTTTACAAAAACAGATTAATAAAGCCAGAACCGAAAACAGAGAAGACATTCTTAAAGTTCTTACAACGCAATTTATATTTAATAAGAATGAAACAGAAATATCTGAAAATGAAGCAACGAAACACTATGATGCTTCTGCAGAATTTGTTTTTGAAGATAAAAAATTATTTGGTGTTGAACGCTTATATAAAAGACAAATTTTGGTTGATATTACCTTAATGTGCGTTGCTCACTGTAGACATTGTTTGCGAAGAAATTATGAACCTTTTATTTTGACAAATGATGATTTAAGCAGAATAGCCAGATTTTTAGGACAATCGGAATTAGCCAGCGATGTTAGAGAAATATTAATTACAGGTGGTGACCCATTCCTAGTGCCCAAAAAGCTATCGCATTTACTTGATGAATTAAACAGCCATTCACCTTTCATAGAAGTAGTTAGAATAGCCAGTCGCCTGCCTGTTCATCAGCCGGATTGGGTAAATGATAATATTCTTTCTGTTTTAAAAAAGAAATATTCTTTTCGTGTAGAAATGGCAACTCAGATAAATCATTCTTTAGAATTATTTCCCGAGGTACGCGAAGCATACCAGAGAATAGGTTCCTGCGTTTCTACAATTTATAACCAAACCGTTTTGTTAAAAGGTATTAATGATTCCGTTATGGATTTAATAAATTTATACGACTCTCTTCGATCGCTGAATATCGAAAACCACTATCTTTTTCATTGTGTGCCTATTGGCGGAATTGATTGGCTTCGTACTTCGTTGGATGAGACGATTGAACTCGCTGATAGTATTTTAAATTCGGGAATAATATCGGGCAGAATTAAACCCAAGGTTACTTTAATGACCGATATTGGGAAAATAGCACTAAATGGAAATTTAATTATCAGGAGGGATAAAGATAGGGTGTTGATTCGTTCTGACTACTCCTTGGAAGATCGCTTAAAATGGAATCCTTTCTGGAAACTTCCAGACTCCGCTATCGTTGAAAAAGATGGTAAATTAAGTGTTTGGTATCGTGATAAAAAAGCACTGTAAACAGCATGTGGTATGGCTCAACGACAGCTTGGAATGCCGGTAACGGAGAGATGCCTGTTATAAACTACGCTTCGTCGGAGATGGACATAACTGGAATCGTGAAGGTTTGGCTGTTACTTGCAAACCTGGAAGAGGCCAAGCATTTTCCAGACCCACTGTTATGGGAAATATAGAAGCAGGTTACAAGATATGGTTTTCCTATCGAAGCGGCGGTCCTGGAGATGGCGGCAATTTTCTTATAAAGGTCGTGCAAATACATTGTAATGCGCGTCTAAATAAGAAAAGTGCGCAAAGAGAGGACATCCTTGGGACAAATTACAACCGGCATTAGATCTTTGCTAGACAATCCCTTTATTTATATTTTCTCGCAGATTTTCTTTGTGGGCGGTATTTTTGAGGATCGTAAATGGAATACTGCTTTTGTATCGGACTTTGTGCGCCCGCAATCAGGTGCCCAAATTTTGGACATCGGGTGTGGCCCGGCAGAAATATTAGCATATCTTCCTAGGGTGAGTTATTGGGGCTTTGACATCAACCCTGCTTATATCAGATGGGCCCAAAAAAATCGTACTGCGGGACATTTTTTCTGCAAGGAGCTGACCTCAGAAGACTTGGAATCTCTGCCGAAGTTTGATATCACTTTGGCCATTGGCGTGCTCCACCACCTTGACGATGCAAACGCCGCCTCATTACTTGAGCTTGCACATAATGCCCTGAAACCGTGTGGCCGACTGATTACAGTGGATCCGTGTTTTGCACCAAAGCAAAATCCGATAGCCCGGCATCTTATCTCATGGGACCGCGGGCAAAAAGTCCGCACACGCGAAGGCTATACTGCATTGCTCTCCAAAGTATTTCCAGAGCCTCATGTCGAAATTCGTCATCGATCATGGATTCCGTATACACACTGCTTAACGGTGTGTACTCGCACATGATTTCCTGAAAAACAAACCGTATATGACCAGTAAAGAACTTTTCAACATCTCCGAGGCGTATTTCAACCAGATACAGGCGGGTGATGGCCTGTTTACCAAACGATGTCACGCTTGGCTAGAAAAGAGAATGGGAGAGAAAAAGGCGCTACAGAGGGTCAGCGACTACCGTTATATTATGAGATGACATCGGAAAATGTTCAGTATGTGGTAAATAAGTTTTACGATTCTATGAAAATTAATCTTCCTATAGACGGCAGAAAAGTATTTAATGCATATTCAATATTTGCAATCAGCTTTTTATTTCATATCCTGACTATTTTCCAAGGCATTGATGTAACTGATTTGGGGTTTCATCTCACAAATCAGGTTTCTTCTTCCCGCATTCCGATTGATATTAATGAAGTAGAGTCACTCATATTTCTAACGGATTACATAGGTGGTATGTGGCTAAGCGTGGCAGGGTCGCCAAGTGTTATTTGGGCCAGGTTGGGCGGTGTTTTAGTTTTTTCCCTAAATACCGCAATCATATTTTCCATTTTAGTTTCTTATTTTGACCGCAAGAAAGTTTTTGCAGTTGTTTTCATCTCTTCCCTATTCGTAACAATGCGCTTTGGTATATGCATCATTGATTACTTCACTTTTCCTGCGCTATTAATGAGTATCGAACTATGGATATTAAATAAATTACTAATAAGCACGGCATGCACTAAAAGATATCATATATATAGTTTTTTGCTTGGCTTCATTGTAATACCAATTATATTAAGTAGGATCACCCTCATCCTTTTTATACTGATTCCTATTGCAATTCTTTTTTATTACATTGCTGTAAATAGAAATTTATCTGGTTATATACGCACATCGCTTCTAGCAGTCTCTGGCCTTAGCTGTTCGATTCTGTTTTTCATTTTATTTTACCGGCATATAGGTTTGTCGGCAAATTATAGTACATCTGTTTTAGCCACATTAGGCGATTCAGCTAGAGGTGTCCACGGGACGCACAACGTGTGGCTATTAATCCCAAAATACATACGACAGTTCATACAGATAACCGTTTCTACAGCGTGTCTGCTAGGGGGCATTTACGTGATCGCTGCGATTGGCCAAAGATTAGGGAATAGAGTAGCTGAAGGATTGATTTTTCTTGCGACAGCAGGCGTCATCGCTCTGTTTTTCTTATCACGATTATCCATAAATTCTTTTGCTCTCATAGCGATTAATATTGCTTTTGGGGTCGTAATTTTTCTTTCAGGGATATTTCTAACCGTTAACCGCGGTCAAGACAGAAATTTGACGCTACTGCTTTTGGCGGGTATCATAACGATGATTATTACGCCTATAGGCTCTGCTGATGGCCTGAAGGAATCATTCGGTATGTGGCTGATATTGCCTCTTTCCATATTATGCGCTTACAAATTACAGGATAGCGAAAAATCGGGCGGGATACTGTCGATACTACCTTTAATGAACTGTTTTATGACGGTAACATTGGTTATGTCTCTGTTTTTCCACTATACCAATATTTATAGAGACAATCCTAACAGATTTGAGTTGAATACAGAGTTTTCGAACCACTCGCTTCGTGCAATATATTCAACAAAAGAACGGGTGAAGGTTCTTGATGAGCTACTGTATCAGATTCAAAAACATACAAATAAGGGCGACACAATTTTTGCGGTGACAAGCATACCTTTAATATATTATTTAACAGAAACGCGCTCGGCAATCGGATATTCATGGCCAGGAGTTTGTCCTTTGGATAAGATTAAAGAGCGCCAGCAATTATTGGAATCCGCCAATAACTTGCCAAAATTATTTGTATTTCAAAAAGTTTCCACCAGGGACAGAAACTGGCCGCATGTAAGTGAAATTGAAGGGAACGACGACAGTATACAAATCCTTCAATATCTAAAGGTCGAATATATAAAGATTCTTCGATATAGGCTTCTATGGGAGAATGAGGCATTTGGGATCTATATTCGGTAATCTTGTATAACCAGAAACACTGGCCAGCAGTCTCCAGACTACAACCTTTGAATTGCAATGGATACTTCTGAACTAAATAACTGCAACAATGTGGCCACGATATCGGGTCGGTCATTCTGGAAAAGTAGGCTTTGAATACGGGCCGTATGAACTTGCTCAAGCAAAATATTAGCGCAACTTTATTAGGAAATGCTTGGATGGCCCTCATGGGACTCGTGTTCGTACCCCTTTATATAAAATTTCTGGGGATAGAATCCTATGGGCTAATAGGTTTTTTTGCCATGCTCCAAGTGATGACCGGACTTCTCGATATGGGGTTCAGCGGTACATTGAACCGTGAAATGGCGCGGCTTTCTGTGCTGCCGGAAAAGGAACAGGAAATACGCAATCTGGTCCGTTCGCTGGAAATTATTTACTGGTGTATAGCATTGGTTATCGGAATTGTGGTCATAACAGCATCGCCTTTTATTGCTCATCATTGGGTCAGGGCAGAGCAATTATCATCCTCAACTATTGAACAAGCAGTTTTAATAATGGGATTTACATTGATGCTGCAATGGCCAATTAGTTTCTACGCAGGCGGGCTTACCGGGCTCCAACGCCAGATTATATTAAATGCGGTTAATATTAGTATAAGTACTTTACGCGGCGTTGGCGCTGTTGCGGTTTTATGGCTGATTTCTCCCACGATTCAGGCATTTTTTTTATGGCAGATTATTATCAGCGCAACACATACATTTCTTTTAGTGACTTTTTTTTGGCGTAAGCTGCCGAAAAGTGAAAACAGGCCTGTTTTTCAAAAGCAGCTGCTGAAAGGTATCGGCCGGTTTGCCGCCGGGATTGGCGGCACCACTATCCTCGGAATAATTCTTACTCAAGTGGATAAAATCATATTAAGCAAAATGCTATCTTTGGAGATGTTTGGTTATTACGCGCTGGCCAGTATAATTGCCTTGAGCCCATTGCGTGTGAGCGTGTCGCTGTTCGCCAGTATTTATCCCCGATTCACCCAATTGGTTTCTCTCAACGCACAGGAAGGGTTAAAACAGCTTTATCATAAAGGCTGCCAGTTTATGGCTGTTTTGATTTTACCTGCTTCCATTGTTGTTGCCCTGTATTCTTATGAAATCATTTTACTCTGGACACAAAATCCGATAACAGCTGAGAAATCGCACTTGCTTGTGAGCATTCTCATTTGCGGGACTGCCCTTAATGCCCTTATGTATCTTCCCCATGCGCTGCAATTGTCATTTGGCTGGACCAGATTATTTTTTTTTAGTAATTTGGTGGCCGTTGTGCTGTTTGTTACGTCGATAGTTTACATGACAGCCAACTATGGTGCCACCGGGGCGGCAAGTGTCTGGCTAATTTTAAACGTAGGTTATGTGCTTTTTGAAGTTCCATTAATGCATCGCCGCTTGCTAAATAAAGAAAAATGGCGCTGGTATTGGCAGGATGTATTGATCCCGCTTGCTGTGGCTTTAGTTATTGCCTCTTCCGGGAAATTATTTATCAGTTCCTCAATGGCGCAATTTACGTTGCTGATTTATTTGTCGATAATTTCTGTATTAACGCTAGGAATAACAGCCATTATCACACCGGTAACGCGGGACTGGCTTTGGGGGCAATTATTGAAAATCAAACTGGCAGACAGAAACTAAACACGAATTATCCCGTCTTTGATCTTTTAGAGAATTAGGGACGACTCCACGGTAAATGATAATGATTGTGTTTGATGAAGTTGGATGGAAATATTAATTTGAAAGGATGAAAGTTGGTAGAGTGCAGTATATCCCCGCAAAGAATCCATTTATGAAAGTGTGGCTAATTCAGCGATCAGAGCCGACGCCTCACGATAATTATGGTGCTGAAAGACCCCTGCGCATGGGAATCTTGGCACAGATGTTATCCAAAATGGGGCATCGCGTGCTTTGGTGGACATCCACTTTCGATCACTATAAACGATGTCACCGCTACGAAACAGATAAGCGTCTTCCCGTTGAAGCTGGTTACGAAATCCAGTATCTTCACGGCTGTGGCTATTCAAAAAATATTTCACTGTCGCGAATTAGGGACAATGCCTTGGTTGCCCGACGCTTTTCGGATTTAGCGGAAAAAGATCCTGAGCGTCCTGATGTTATATTGGCTTCCATCCCAACTGCGGAGCTAGGCCTGGAGGCGGTTAATTATGCTCGAAAGCGTAATATCCCCGTTTTACTTGATATACGAGACTTATGGCCTGATGTATTTTTTGATTTAGTGCCAAAGGCCTTTTGGCCAGCTGTCCGTCTTTTCTCAGCGCCAATGAAACGAAAACTTATGAACGCCTGTGCAGGCGCAGATGGAATAATTGGATTAACTGATGCTTTTGTGGAATGGGGCGTTACACACGCTGGACGATTTCGTACTGATAGTGATCGCGTTTTCCCAATGGGATACTTGGCGGATAACATTCCTGCTGTTCGAATAGAAGAAGGAAAACGATTTTGGCGGAAAATGGGTGTAAGCTGCGATAACAGCGAACTCATTGTGGTTTTTTTTGGCGCGCTTGGCAAAAATAATGATCTTTTACCAGTGATTCAGGCAGCTAAAATCCTGGAGGGTAGCCAGATACCCGTAAAAGTTATTATTTGCGGCGTTGGCGAAAGCGCAGCAGAAATCAAAAGAAAAGCACGGGGGCTCAGTAACGTCCTTTTCCCGGGCTGGGTCAATGCCGAGCAGATAAAGGCCTTGCTGGAATTGGCCGACATCGGTATCGCGCCATATATTGAGTCCGTAAACTACATTAATAATATTCCCAATAAACCCGGGGAGTACCTTTCCGGCGGATTGGCCATTGCCCTCAGTCTGAGCAAAGGTGCACTTCATGACTTGCTGATGCGGCAGGAATGCGGCTTTAGCTATTACAATCGGTCGGAGAGGCTTGCTGCTGAACTGGAGTCCCTAGCAAGAAGCCCGAGTCGTTTGGAAATTCTCCAGGCTAACGCATTGACGACATTCAAGGAATCATTTGATGGGATCGTTGTTTACACGCACTTGATCAAGTTCTTGGAGCAGATGGCCCGGGGAGGGCATGACACATTTTCGGAAAAGTAATCTAGGAACGGACTGAACGACATTATGACATTATGATTGACGAGAAAGTACAGCAGGAAATTGAATATCGGCCTTCTCTGGCTGGACGCTTAGCACGCATTCTCATACCCTTGCTGCAAGCAATGCTTCCCCCAAAGGCATACCAGGTGATCTATGATGGACTCTATAGGGGCTACAAACAGATTCTTAGAGCTAGTTATGTAGTGAGGGTACTCGAAGCAAGACTCTTTGGTGATCGGGAGCAGCAACTAAAGACATCACTCACGCGACAGTTACTGCCCTACAGCATGGGCGGATGGAAGGCTCTCGAGAATGCATTTGAAGTTACTGCGCTTGTCGAACAAAAGAAAATCGGGGGAGCCTTGGTTGAGTGCGGTGTGGCCGAGGGGGGTACTGCCGCTATGATGGCTCTGACAAATCGGGAACTTGGAACGAATACACGGCAGAAGTGGTTTTTTGACTCCTACGAAGGCCTACCTGAGCCAACTGCTGAAGATTACGAAGAAGGCGGTAAGGCGGGCCATTTTATTCGTCCACTTCAAAAAGGGGCATGTCTAGGAACCATTGAGCAAGTCAGTGATTTGATGTTCGATAAATTACATTTGCCTAAAAGTGAGGTTCATCTTGTAAAGGGCTGGTTCCAGGAGACTGTTCCTGTTCATCGTGTGAGGATCGGGCCAATTGCCGTGTTGCGTTTAGATGGTGATTGGTACGAATCTACAAAGATACCACTGAAGAATTTCTTTGATCAAATTAGCCATGGAGGGTTTATAATTATTGATGATTATGCAACCTGCTTTGGTTCTCGTAAGGCCTTGGACGAATTTCGGGCTGAGCGTAATATCACCGCTCCACTTTGCCCTGATGGGCGTGGAGGTGTCTGGTTCGAGAAGCATGAGGCACCGTAATGGAAACATCGCCTGAAACACCGATCGCTTTCCCCTGCAGGTGGATCCATATATTGTTGAAGCGAGCGGTGGATGTAGTCGGTGCAATGACCGGTCTATTCGTCCTAGCACCCTTACTTATCTTGATTGCAGTAGTCGTAAAATTAACATCACCAGGAAAGGTTTTCTACCGCGGTGTGCGCGCGGGGTTATTCGGAAAACCTTTTCGGATCTTCAAATTCAGAACAATGGTTGAGGATGCCGAATCTCTCGGTGGGCCAACTACCGGCACTAACGACAATCGTGTGACGCGTATTGGCGTTTTACTTCGTCGGACCAAACTCGATGAACTTCCTCAGCTCTTGAATGTATTAGTGGGCGACATGAGTCTCGTTGGCCCACGTCCGGAGGTACTGGAATATATAGCTACTTATAAGAATGAAGAAAAAATTATTCTTTCCATGCGCCCCGGAATAACTGATTATGCATCTATTGAGTTTGCCAATCTTGACGACCTTGTAGGCAACATAGATCCCGACAGGTATTTTCGTGAAAAAATCATGCCCCGCAAGACTGAATTAAGAGTCAAATATGTGAAGGAATGGTCGCTTGGATCTGATTTCAACATTCTCTGGATGACCCTTTGCCGGGTTGTGAAGAGGACCGCGATTCGATGAGTGCCTTGGAGACAATACATCTGGGGCAAACTGGATATGAAATCAGTCGTCTAGGTATGGGCTGCTGGGCAATAGGCGGTCATGGCTGGGGTAAAGTTAACGATGCTGATTCTATTCACGCTATCAGGTGTGCGCTAGATAATGGCATTACATTTTATGATACTGCAGATGTTTATGGGCTAGGCAAATCTGAAGCATTGCTTGCTGATACATTGAATGCGTCTCGTAAAAAAGTTGTCATTGCCAGCAAAGGCGGCGTGAGGTGGAATGAAGTAGGCAAGGTTTGGGCAGATACATCACCTTCCTATCTCAAGCTGGCTGTAGAAAACAGTTTAAGGCGTTTGAAGTTGGATTGTATTCCTCTCTACTATATACATAAGCCAGACAATATAACGCCCATACAGGATAGCATTGCCGCACTTGATCGTATGCGTGAAGAAGGTAAAATAGGGGTAATAGGCGTTGCAAATTTTTCTGCTGATCAATTGTTACAGGCAATGCAGGTCGCAGAGGTAGCAGCAATTCAGGTGCGGTTAAACATTTTTGATCGGGATTCAATTAACGAATTATTGACGATTTGTGGGAATAATAGTATTAACTTAGTTGCTTGGGGCGCACTTGCTGATGGATTATTAACCGGCAAATTTACCCCAAATACAAAGTTTGCAGATGATGATCACCGAAGCAGGATGCAAGCATTTACGGGGGACATTTTTTTGAAGTATATCAAGCGCGTAAAATTTCTTGAGCAGATGGCTGCAAACAGGGGTCATCAAGTAAGTCAACTTGCGCTGAGATGGGTGCTGGATTATTCTGATATTACATGTACCCTTTTTGGCGCGAAAACAGATATGCAGGTAATGGAAAATTTAGGTGCAAATGGTTGGCGTTTGACAGACGAAGAACTTGAAATTATCGATTCTTGTATCAATGAAAAATAGTGGCCAGGTTAAACTAGTGAATTATCAAAATCATTTATTAGAAGCATTATACAGAAGCATGCTGCGCATGAGAGTTTGTGAAGAAAGCTTGGTTGAACCGATCTTAAATCGTGAGATTCTCTGTCCATGTCATCTTTATTCCGGTGAAGAGGCGATAGCTGCGGGCATTGGCGCTTCACTGAACGTAAGGGATTACATCTTCAGTAATCATCGCGCACATGGTCATTTTTTAGCCAAAGGCGGTTCTATGCGCGCGATGATTGCGGAAATTTATGGCCGCGAATCTGGATGCTCCCATGGTAGAGGTGGGTCAATGCATCTCATTGATCCTGAACATGGTATGTTGGGCTCAGCGCCAATTGTTTCTGGCACAATTTCGCTGGGTCTTGGCACCGCATTGGCAAGTGCCATCAGAAAAGATGATCGTGTAACAGTTGTCTTTTTCGGCGATGGTGCGGCAGGTGAAGGTGTGCTTTACGAGTCCTTAAATTTTGCGGCACTGATGAAACTTCCCATCATTTTTATTTGCGAAAATAATTTTTACGCCACTCATATGCCAATACGTGATTGTCGTGTGCAAAATAATATCCGTACGATTGCGGATCCCTTCTGCATCAAGAATGCTGAGGTAGATGGCAATGATGTTCTGGCGGTCTATGAGGCAGGTAGAGAGGCTATCGAAAAATGCAGGCGGGGCGACGGCCCTTTTTTTCTGGAATGCCTGACCTATCGATTACGGGGGCACGTGGGGCCGGACGATAACGTTCAAGGTCTGCGCACCGACATTCGTCCTCCCGAAGAAGTTGAGAGATGGCGTGAAAAGGATCCGGTTAAAACTTATGAAAAATGCCTGCTCAATCATTACGATTTTGATGCGGAAACTTTGCGCAAAATAAGAATGGACGTGGATACCGAAGTTGCTGCCGCGCATGTTTTTGCCAAAAGTAGTCCATACCCGGATCGAAAGGATTTGCTCAATAATGTCTTCCGCTAGAAAACTTCGCTACAGTCTGGCGATTAACGAGGCGTTTCATCAAATGATGGCCGCCGACGCTTCAGTTTTTCTAATGGGGCAAGGGACGAAAAGCCCATGGTATGTCGGCAATACCGCGCAGGGCTTGTTAGACAGGTTCGGGAAATTACGAGTTATTGATACGCCCGTTTCTGAAAATGCGATGACTGGTGCGGCTGTCGGAGCAGCTCTTGCGGGTATGAAGCCGATTATTGTTCATCCACGCATGGATTTTATGCTTTATGCTTTTGATCCGATCATCAATCAGGCGGCTAACTGGTACTATATGAACGGCGGCAAATTATCTGTGCCGGTGGTTATTTGGGGTATTATCAATCGCGGTGGCGAGCAGGCGGCGCAGCACGCCCAAGCTTTACATGCCATGTTTGCACATGTTCCGGGATTAAAGGTGGTGATGCCGGCCACGCCTTATGATGCCAAGGGGCTAATGATTGCAGCAATTCGCGATCCAAATCCCGTAGTTTATATCGATGATCGCTTTTTATATAATGATGAAGATATTGTTCCGGAAGATGTTTATGAAGTGGAAATCGGTAAGGGTATTATTCGAAAAAAAGGTGCCGATGTAACAGTTGTCGCAATTTCATTAATGGTGCGCGAGACATTAAAAGCGGCTGGTAATTTGGCAAAAGAAGGCATTGATGTGGAGTGTATTGATCTTCGGACGGCAAAGCCCATTGATTGCGGTCTGATATTGGCTTCAGTTAAGAAAACGGGACGTTTAGCTGTTGCTGATGTCGGCTGGAAAACATGTGGCCTGGCGGCGGAAATATCAGCCATCGTTTCAGAACAGGCCTTTGAATATCTGAAAGCACCTATACAAAGAGTAACGCTTCCTGACTGTCCTGCGCCTGCCAGTTCGGTTTTAGAAAAAGAATATTATAAAACACATGCGAATATTGAGCAGGCAATAAAACAATGCATGAAACAGAGGAAAGTTGACACTCTGGTTCATCCATCAACGATGAACAAACTTGTCATCTGAAACTTTTTTGGCGCTATCGGCACGCGGCCTGAAAAAAGACTGCAGGTTGCCGAAGAACTGGGTGATACCGTCATGATGTTTCTTGTTTATCAGACACTATCCGTAACTAATATGATGGATATGGTTAACGCAAAGGAAGGCGTTGTTCACTAACATGAGTATGTATTTCCAAATAAAAAACCCCAAAATATATTTGATGATTTTCAGCGATGTATTAATATTTGCGTTATCTATTGTTATCTCTTACCTATTTCGTTTTGAATTTTCACTTAGCCCAATTTACATTCAGCAAATAAAAACAGTTCTCCTCTGGATTGTTCCTTTGAAGATTATTGTTTTTTTATCTTCCGGCATTTATCGGGGAATGTGGCGCTATACCAGTATCAGGGATTTCTGGCTTTTAGCGCGGGCATGTTTATTATCCACTTTATTAATCCTCGCTGTAATTTTATATATGAGTGGTTTTAAAGGATATTCCCGCGCCATTTTTATTGTAGACGGTGCTTTGACTTTTCTATTGATTGGCGGCAAACTCATGGCTATTCGTTCTTACTTTGCCCGTTATGCCAATCCAAGAATCAGAGAAGAACTTTTCCCAAAAGTTACTTATAAGAAAGTACTGATTATCGGAGCTGGCGCTGCCGGTGAAAAAATCTTGCGGGAAATTTTTGAAAACAATCAATTGCATTATAAAGTAATCGGTTTCATTGACGAAGATCCCCAAAAAAAGGGCAGGTCGATCCATGGCGTACACGTGCTGGGAAATCTGGGAATAATTACATCTGTTCTGGAGAAGGAAGGGGTGACGGAAATACTTATTGCCATTCCTTCGGCAAAGGGAGACCAGATCAGGAATATAGTGGAAACCTGTAAGGATTGTAATGTTTCTTATAAAATATTGCCGGGAATAGGCGAACTTATTGACGGCCGGGTAAGCATTAAAATACTTCGCGATATAAGCTATGAAGACCTGTTGGGAAGGCCGCCTGTACAATTAGATACTACGGGTATTCGCGGCTATCTGGACGGCAAGAGTGTTTTGATTACCGGTTGCGGTGGTTCGATTGGTTCCGAGTTGTGCCGGCAGGTGATAAAATATCGGCCCAGCTGCCTTATCTTGCTTGATGCTAGCGAAATGAATCTCTTCAATATTCAAATGGAACTGCAAAATGAAAGAGATTTCCATAAATGCGAGGCAATACTGGGGCATGTGCAAGATAAAAATTTAATGAATGATATTTTTAAAAAATATAAACTTCAGGTTGTTTTTCACGCTGCCGCTTATAAACATGTGCCTATGCAGGAAAAGAATCCCTGGGAAGCGGTTTTCAATAACATCATCGGCAGCCGTGTTACCATGGATATTTCAATTAAACATCATGTCGAGCGCTTTGTTCTGGTATCCACCGACAAAGCAGTGCGTCCCACAAATGTCATGGGGGCAAGCAAACGGGTTACCGAATTGATCATGCAATCCGTGCAAGGCAATGATACGCGCTTAATGGCCGTCAGGTTTGGCAATGTTGTCGGTTCGTCCGGTTCGGTAATTCCGATTTTCCGTCGGCAAATTGAACAGGGAGGCCCCGTGACCGTTACTCATCCGGAAATAAACCGCTATTTCATGACCATTCCAGAAGCCGCACAGATGATTTTACAGGCCGGTGCTATGGGTGAAGGCGGAGAAGTCTTCATTTTAAGAATGGGAACACCGGTCAAGATAGCTGATATGGCACGCGACTTAATCCGCCTTTCCGGGAAAGAACCGGATGTGGATATAAAAATTATTTTTACCGGTTTACGAGATGGGGAAAAATTATATGAGGAACTTATTACCGTAGGTGAAGATATTCTTCCTACCGGGCACGAAAAGATAATGGTACTGCGATCAAATTATCAACCCGGTGAAGGAAATATTTTGCAGGAGTCGCGAAAAATACTGGGAAATAAAATTGATGAACTGATGGAAGACGCTCTCCGCCATGATGCCCGTGCCATTAAGAAAACACTCAAAGAAATAGTTCCCGAATATACGCCGCAGGAAAACGAAGCTGTTCTATAAAAAACAATTTAATGTTTTATTTTCAATCCAAAATTAATTTTAACTAATCAAAAATGTTAATTTCCGCTCAGCATAAAATAAATATTCCAATAAAAAAGATATTGATTATCCAATTAGGCGATATAGGTGATGTTGTATGGGCAATTCCCGCGTTCCAAGCAGTTAAAACCATTTATCCGCATGCCGCACTAACAGTCTTAACCAGAAAACCATACGGTGATCTTCTTTTGGATGATCATCATATCGACAAGGTGTTTCAAACTGGCAAAGAGGGTATGTTAACGAACCTTTGGTTATTAATAAAATTGCGCAGAGAAAAATTCGATTTGACTTTTGATTTTCGTGCCGATGACCGTGGAACAATTATAACTTTTTTGGCCCGATCCAAAATAAGGGCGGCTCTTTACTATCCGGGATGGAAATGGCGCAATAGAGTGTTTACGCACCTAGTTGATCCGCTGCGGCAAAAGGAAAGGGTTTACGGCGCGGCGGAACAATCGCTAAAAATTCTCCGGGGATTCGGAATAAAAGAAAAAAACGCTATCCCCAAAATATTTGTTTCACAAACAATTAGAGATAACGTTTTAGAAATACTTTCCGCAGAAAAAATAGACACCAGCCGAAGATTTATAACGATCAACCCTTTTTCGCGCTGGCCTTATAAGGAATGGGACATTAATAAGTGGAAACATCTTATATCCTTCGTTTGGGGAAAATATAAAATCCCGTCTCTAATCACAGGCTCCGAAGAAGAAAGAAAAAAGGCTGATGCGTTTTCATCTGCAATGAACTTTCCCGTTTATAATATGGCCGGCAAATCCACCCTCAGGGAGCTCGCGGCTCTCCTGCAAATGAGCCGCCTGCATATCGGCGTTGACAGCGCGGCCCCGCAAATAGCGGCGGCTGTGGGTACCCCGACTTTGACTATTTATGGCCCGTCCGACTGGCGTGAATGGGCGCCGCCGGGAGAAAAAAACAAGGTCGTTATACCGGACATGGATTGTTCACCCTGTCATAAAAAGGGTTGCAGCGGCAGTGGCCGAAGTGATTGCCTCGACAATTTATCCGTTGCCAAAGTTCAAGATGCCGTAGAAATAATGTTAAATAATTTTGTATTTGATAAACTTTGATTTCTTTATAGCATTTAAGTTTTTAAATTTTAAAAGATAACATGGAAAAGAGTAATAGCATACCGTGAAGAAAAGTAAATACCTAATCATCGGATTTATATTTTTGATTCTTTCCGGAGTAATTATTTATTCTTCAAATCTGACCGTTTTATTTTTTCCGACCCAGGAGGATGAATTAAAAGAAGACTTTGAATTAGGAGCTTTGACAAAAGAGTTTTTGGTTATTCATGAATTTACGATGACAAAGAGATATCTGACAGCCGTGGAGTTGGCCGTGGTTTCTTCTGATGTACAATACCGGAATGAAAATACACTTATGTTACTAGATGACAATTATAAGACCCTCTATGTCCAGCGCTTCACCAACGAAAATTTGGATAGACTCCAATATAAGCTCTTTAAATTTCCTGAAAAGATCCATGTGGGAAAGGGAAAGAAAGTAATCCTCTGTTTATCCACCGAAACCGGCAACAAAGATAACCATCTGGCGGTACCGAGGATACCGACAGGGAAATTAGGAAAACTTTTGGTGAGGCAAGTTGTCAATGAAGATGTGATCGGAACCTTAAAAAGTTCTGGGCGAGCTTTCCTTTTAGAAGGCAGTTTGTGTATGCGGACATATGAATCTAATTTTAGTTCTGTAAATTGGTTTAAAATTTTTCTCTTCTTTTTGGCCTCAATTCTGACTTTGCTCATAGTGTTTGCAGAAAAATTCCAGTCATTCGTCGCTCGATTGATCTTTGTTCCCGAGAGAATTTATGTTGTTTTGGCATTGGTTTTCGGATTGTCATTGGTATTTATCACACCACCTCTTCAGATCCCTGATGAACACGACCATCTGAGCAGGGCATATCAGCTTGCGGAATTCAACATTTTTCAATTTGATTCTACCGTTCCTGCTTCGCTTATAAAATTGTTTGATACCTTTGGAAGATTGAATTTCAATCCCTTGGAAAAAACAAATATTAATGAAATCCTTTCTCAGAGAGAGGTAGAATTAAATCCCCAAGCCAGATCAGCAATACTTGCTCGTGGTTTTATTTTCCCTTACTTCCCCCAGGCATTAGGAATGTTAATTGGAAAAACGTTTAACTGTTCACCGGTAATACTTTTATATATGGGAAGGATTTTTAATCTGTTATTTTCCATTGTGATTATTTTTTTCGCGATCCGGAGCACGCCTTTTTTCAAATGGATTTTCTTTTTGCTGGGGCTCATGCCCATGACTTTATATTTATGCGCTTCTTTGTCCAAAGATGCAATGATTATCAGCCTCTCCTTTTTGCTGATCGCCCTGTTCCTTCAATTTGCCTATGATCAAACCAAGAAAATCAGCACAAAGGATTTGGTCATTTTATTTGCTGCCTCTTTTTTGGTGGCAACCACCAGATCTATTTATGCCATATTAATAGGAATGTTTCTTTTAATTCCCGTATACAGAATAGGGTCTTTAAAAAAATACACCGTTATCTTTATGAGTTTAGTAATTACTGTTATTATGGCAACTCAAATCGAAGCCCTCAAGCCGCTTTTTCAACCAAAAACTGCTAACTCGACAAAGCCAACTATGAATTTTACGTTATCTCGAGATGCACTTTCAACTCCAGCACCAGCTCCTATTGAGAATTTCCATCGATCTGATCGAAACACGATCCCTGAAGGCATAAATTCCATTGAACAGAAACGCTTTATCCTGAATAATCCTATTCAATATATGGGAATTCTGTTTAATTCAGTTTTTATTTCCCAGAGGACTTTTCATCTGGATAGTTTTATCGGTATCCTGGGTTGGTTGAATAAGCCCTTGCCAAAGTGGCTGATCAATTTCTATTTATTGATATTAATTATCACAGCGTTTCTGCTCTCCAATAACGATATTAAAATTAGATGGACTAATAAACTAATTACTACATCCATATTTATTGCAGGAGTTATATTCATCGAAACTGGTCTTTATTTGACCTGGACACCGGTCGGACAAAATGACATACTGGATGTTCAAGGACGATACTTCATTCCTTACGCGCCGCTGTTTTTCCTTTTTTTCTATAACACTTCTGTTTGGACATATTTAAATATTATCTTTACGCCACAAAAAAAGAAAACGGCTAAAATCACCCGAAAAAGCACGGCACAGCCGGGTTCTTTGGCACAGAATAATAGGCAAATAATCCTACACAATTTCTTCTGTTTACTAATCGTCTGTTTTTCTGCTATTTCTTTATTATCTACTGTTTATGTAGTTTTAACAGGTTACTATATTGTTTTAATTTAGGCTGAATAATTTACCGACAATTATTTTGCTTCGACTTTATTTCCCATGTAGATGGTTAACTATCCATAAATAGGCTATCCCCTCTACCAGAGCACCGAATACCTATGGGATGCTCACAGCTACCCTGAAGGGCACGAGCAGTCTTAACGCATCGTGAAAAAGAGGCGTGAAAGGAAAAAAGAATGTTGTTTGAAAAGTCTAATCCTCAAGTTTTCGTTATTGGTTCTAATATTGGAATTAGTTCACTTTATTTCGAACGTAGCTCCTGCAGGAATTTTGCAAATATTTTATATTGAGTAAAGAAACACTAGCATGAAATATAATCGTGAAAGAGGAAATAGCAGGTTTCGCTTTTTGGACAGGTATGTCGGCATTCCGATTATCTTTATTTTAGGTTTGCTTAAAAAAAGAAGAAAAACTCTTCCCGGGAGCATAAAAAAGGTGGCTTTCTTGAAAACCGCAGGAATAGGGGATACTGTCCTCCTGTCCGCTGTTGTAAGAGACTTCAAAAATGTCTATCCATGTGTTCAGCTAACTTTTTTTGTCGCTTCCAACAATTATGAAATAGCACATCTGACATCCGGAATCGATAGAATCATTAAACTCCCGGTGGCTAAACCTTGGGAGTGTATTCATATCATAAAAGAATCGGGTGAATATGATCTCTGGATTGATTTCGGCCCTTGGCCCAGGATCAATGCACTGTTGTCGTGTTTTTCTAATGCACGTTTTAAGGTCGGCTTCAAGACAAAAGGCCAGTACCGACATTACATATATGATTTAACTACAGAGCATTCCGCCCATCTGCATGAATTAGACAATTACAAAAATCTGCTAAAACAGCTAGGTTTAGATTGCCATAATCTCCCTTCTATCAACATGCAGATTCCGGAAAGTAGTGATAACAGAATCACCATTCACATGTTTCCCGGCGGGTCTCGATCATATTTAAAAGAATGGCCTGATGCAAATTGGATAGAAATTATAGATCAATTAACAGTGCATCATTATGAAGTATTTCTTACGGGCGCGAAAATTGATCGTGAAAAAGCGGAGCAAATCAAAGAACAAATAGCGAACAGGAATGGCGTTAATATTGTTGCCGGAACACTTGATTTAAAACAAACCGCCGAACTCCTGAAATCATCAATGCTGGTAATCAGTGTAGATACCGGTATCATGCATTTAGCTTCCGCCCTAGGGTGCAACCTCATTGTCTTACATGGCCCTACGTCGGCCAAACGATGGGGTCCTCTCGACGCAAATGCAATTTCTTTGCAAAGTGGCCTGCAATGTTCTCCTTGCCTCAACTTGGGCTTTGAGAGCCGGTGTCAGACGAACTCCTGCATGAAATCCATTACTGCCACAGCACTCAGGGATGCTATAAAAAAATTTGTGCCTATCTGAGCTACCCTTAAAGGAACATGAATAACCAAACACTAAACGTAAAGAATTCACAATATAAAGATATACCCATTTTGGCTTTGATGACATTCATCCTTTTTGTGATTAAAGCAATATGGGCTGTCTTGATTTCTTCCGGACCGACGATTATTGATGAAATAGTTTACAAATTCAATGCCAGTGCAATTTTTGCCCTTCAAAAATACGTCAATGTGCATTTTCCACCAGTATACTCCTTAGCACTTGCTCCCGCTCTCTTTTTAAAACATTGGTACGAAGGGATGCTGGTTATTAATGCCTTTTGGTCTAGCCTTGTTGTTCCTGCTACGTGGTTCCTCGCGCGTTCAGCCGGTATACGGCAACCATTGATTGCGGCTTTGCTTGCGGGTTTATTGCCGATGCACGCTATCTACCCGAACATGCTATATAGCGAAAATCTATTCGTGCCTTTTTTTGTTCTGGCAGCGGCATTGGCGCTACGGGGAGGTAAGCGCGGCCACGTTGAAGCGTTGGCATTCGGTTTTGTTTTAGGAGTTGCCCATCTCACCAAATACCTCTTTCTTCCATCCTTGCCAATATTCTTCGGGGCATGGTTGTACTCTCGGAGCAAGAGCAATAAGGAAGTCCCGCTCAAGAGTTTTCCCAAACGATACTATCCGGCCCTTTTTGTATTACTTGCTTATAGTTTAGTTATCGGGATTTGGCTGTACTACGGCCGCGCCAGCGGTTTCGGCTGGAGACAACTGTTGGGGTTTAACCTTTACGGGAGTATCACAAAAGCTGCAAATGTTGATTCATTTTTGATGTGGGCAGTGGCTTATACTTCTTATATCATTTTGGTTTGGCTTTCGGTCTGGGGAATTATCGTGATCTGGACATCTCAGCTCAGCAATAAAGCCTGGCGGATTCAACCTGAAACACAACATTGGCGTTTCCTTGTTCTTGTCCTGCTGCTTTTTGGTTGTTATTGGCTCCTCGCTGTCCAGCACTCTTTCCGTGCAGGCTATAACTACCCGGTACCGCTGCGTCTGATTGGGCGCTACCTTATGCAATTATCGCCGATCATGTTAGTTGTCGGCGTATGGGTTCTGGAAAGGATTGCTGAAAATCCGGCGCCATTTCGCAAGATGAAGGCACTGATCGGTGCAGGTGTGTTGGTAGGGTTAGCCTCAATATCCTGGTGCATTCTTTTTAATAAGGGTATTTGGGCATTTAGCGAATGGTTTACCTATCGGGAACCTGGCACGGTAGATGTGATCGCACTTGTTTCTCTGCCGGTGTTTCTGTTAGCGATTGTTATGGTATTATTGCTGCTGGCAATGATGTGGTTGCGAAAAAATGACATCCGCTTTCTGGTGTTGCCTATTATTACACTCATGCTGGTATCTCTAATGGTGGATGCCGGAAGAATGCATGACCGCCAGGATGGCCTTCACTTTCGGGAACTGGCCTATGCTGCGGCAAGCCTTACTGATCAGGAAGGCGATACAGTGAATGTCTTTTTTGACAGTAAAAATTTGTCAATGCAATGGATTGAGACCAGGTTGTTGTTTTGGGGAGTCAAACAAAAGCAGATTTCTATACAAGATGTTTCAACCTATAGGAATTCTAGACTCACTTCATCTAAATCTCTGATGCTTCTTTCCAATAAACTTTTTGATATTAAACCGCTGCGGGAATACATCGTAAATGATAAGCCATATTATATCTATCGTATCGATGGCCTTGACCCCAAGATGCTCCGACTAGGGATTCTGGATCTCGACCCGAACTCAGTGTTGTTCGTACACCATTGAATCGGGTTTATCATTTAATAGACAGCCGTCAGGTACTGGTACAATTTGGTTCAAATACATATCCCCTTCATCTATCGCGCTTATCAGCTTGGATGGCTAGCCGTTGAAAACCGCATTGGGACATGATGGTGCCGCATCTGCTTTGATTCCTCCAGAATTTACTAACAAACCGCTGATTGAGAAGTTGTGCTTATTTGATTCGTTTACAAATTCAAACAGTGACTATGTTGACTTTCAAATTACGCTGCCTGGTAGAAATCGTCAGGTGTTCTAACTGATATGCTTCGGGAAAGGATGGAAAATGAAACTAATAATACAAATCCCTTGTTACAACGAGGCTGAAACCCTGTCTATTACGCTTTCCGCGCTGCCGCGCAAAGTGCCGGGTTTTGATAAAGTTGAGTGGCTGATTATTGATGACGGCAGTACGGATAAAACTATAAAAGTTGCCGAGGAAAATGGCGTGGATCATATCGTGAAGCATGCACTCAATCGGGGGCTTGCCCGCGCCTTCATGACCGGTATCCGGGAAGCTGTTCGTCTTGGTGCGGATGTGATTCTGAATACGGACGCCGATAATCAATATAACGCGGATGATATTCCATCTTTAACTCAGCCGATTGTCAACGGGCAGGCTGATATAGTTGTGGGTGCCAGACCGATAGATAGTATCAATCACTTCTCCCCGGTTAAAAAAATTCTCCAGAAAATGGGAAGCTGGGTTGTCCGGATGGCAAGTAAGACAAACATCCCTGATGCAGCCAGCGGCTTTAGAGCCATGAGCCGTGATGCCGCCCAGCAACTGGTCGTATTTAATAATTACACATATACGCTGGAAACCATCATCCAGGCCGGACAAAAAAATATGGCGATCACGTCCGTCCCTGTGCGGATTAATGCCGACCTGCGTCCATCGAAGCTGGTTAAAGGTATTCCATCTTACATCATTCACAGTATAATTACTATTGTTCGAATTTTTATCGTTTACCGGCCATTTCGTTTTTTTTGTTCGATTGGCGTGGTCTTGTTCGGATCAGGCACCTTGATCGGAATGCGCTTTATGTGGTTTTATCTCAACGGGCGAGGTGCCGGTCACGTACAATCGCTTATTCTTGCCAGTGTTCTTCTTGGCATGGGTTTTCAGACGCTTCTTATTGCTGTCATTGCTGATTTACTCTCGGTAAACCGTAAATTGATTGAGGATGTTCGCTTAAGCTCAAAAATCTTTTCGCGCAATAATGATAATATTGATTGAGAGTATCGGAATAATCGCTGACGATAATGCAGAAGGAAGAATTTGCGGAAACTCACTCAAAAGATTTGTAATTATTGATTTATCAATTGAGACGTTTGCAAAATCGGGTATTCCGGCGGTGACTAAAAAATGGGTAGCCGCCATGTTCCATGTAGCGCATCAGAGATATTTCGGTGAAAGTCAGGCTGGTATCAAAAAGCATTTTAAATAGATCGGTTTATTTTAAATTTGAAACAAGTAATAAATATTATACTTTACTTAAAAATATAAGATGAAAATTCTTTATTTCACAAGCAAAGATCCTTATTCAAATGAGAGGCGTGGTGCGCAATTAGCTACTCTGGAATTAATAAAAGAATTCAACAATAATTCATTTGAGTCAGGATTGGCAGCGCATTTTCACGAAAAGCCAATGAGAAAGGGAGAGTATAGGCTGAAATTACCCAAATCCAAAATCACCAGAAAGTTGCTATTGGACTATCTTAATCCTATAGTGGAAAAAGAAATGTTCAGGATATTAAATGATTATAAACCGGATTTAATTCATTTTAATAGTCTTATCGGATTCCCTATTCATACAATAAATAAAATAACAAAAATCTGCCCAGTAGTTATAACTATAAGAGACACGTGGATAATAAAATATTCTGATAAATTACCAAAAGTAGTAAATGCTCTACATGCTAGAATAGTGTTAAATAAAATTAATAATACACTTCTCATTGCCCCGAGCAAATTTATTTATAACAAATTAGTAAGCGCAGGCTCTAAAAAAGTAAAGTTAATATATGATTGTGTGGATATGCTTTCTGAAAGAACGTCGTATGAAAAAACGATACTCTATTGCGGAGGAATAAGTCCGGAAAAAGGACTCCATACGATTATAGGAATTTTAGACAAAATCCATAATTACAGGACTCTTGTTTTAGGTGAAGGCCCAATGAAAAAAAACCTTCAAGAAGCTTATCGAAATATTACATTTCTCGGCTATCAAGATCCTATGAAATATTATCAAAAGAGCAGTATTCTTATAATGCCGTCTATTTGCGAGGAATCTTTTGGAAGATCTACTGCTGAAGCTATGTCTTGTGGATTATGCGTTATAGGCTCTAATACCGGAGGCACTCCGGAATTAATTAAGCCTTATGAAACAGGTCTTTTATTTGAACCAGGAAATGCAGACGATTTTGAAAAAAAATTAAATTATCTGCTGGACAATCCCGAAAAAATTCAATCAATGGGCTGTGCTGCCAGCAACTTCATTAAAAAAAAATATAGTTATAAAGAAATGATGCGGAATTATAAAGAAACATATCAAGAAACGATACGGCAGTTTAGGCCGATAAGGAACAACGAGGTATGCTGGATTGAGTAAGAAAAACATGATGCCCCTGTTATACGAAAGAGCCGATGCCGCGCCTGCGCTTCCGAATTTCCTGGTCGTAGGTGCGGCCAAATGCGGAACGACCTCGCTTTATTACTATCTGAAGCAACATCCTGAAGTCTATATGAGTCCGAAAAAAGAGCCGGGATTTCTAAGCGGCAGCGCGTTGAGGGAAGGCATTGGCCCCGGCGATGCGCTGGACGTTTCAAAAGCAATGCGGTCATTTGATGATTACTGCATACTGTTCGAAAGAAGTGCCAGCAAGAAGGCAGTGGGTGAGGCCAGCACCGACACATTCTTCCAGTTCGAACGGACCATACCGGCCATTCAACACTATCTTGGTGACCCGTGTATCGTCATTATTCTGAGGGATCCGGTAAAGCGCGCCTATTCCGCCTATAATTATCTGGTACGGGAGGGCCGCGAAAAAATGTCCTTTAAGAATGCCTTGATCGCGGAGGAACAACGCAAACAGGATGGATACTTGTGTATATGGCAATATGAGGAAGGCGGATTGTATGCTCGTCGGGTGCGCGCCTTTCAAGAACATTTCAGCCGAGTAAAGGTATTATTTTATGATGACTTGGAGCGGGATGCAGCCTCTCTGCTACGAACCCTTTATGCGTTTCTTGGTGTGAACCCAGATTTTGTTCCGAATATACGCCACAGGCACAATATTTCCGGCATTCCCCGATCAGCTTCTCTGAATAAACTTTTTGTCAAGCCCAAGCGATTGCACAAAATTGCCCGAACCATCGGCGGAGCAATATTGGGTGCGGATCGCTGGATTCGCCTGCGCGAACATCTTCGTTCCGTTAATCTGCAAGAGCCTCCGCTAATGGACTATGAAATTGAACAACAACTCAGACAGTTCTATCGTGACGACATTCTGAAGCTGCAAGACTATATAGGCAAAGACTTGAGTTGCTGGCTCGAGGGAAAGCATCTATGAGAATATATTATTCCTATGTATTTAGGATGTCGGATGAATATTTTATCTAATAAAAACAAAAATTCCAGACACTTGCCTAATTTTCTTATTGTTGGAGCCGCAAAATGCGGCACGACATCATTGTATTACTATCTCCTGCAGCATCCTGATGTGTATATGAGCCCGGTCAAGGAGCCTAAATTTTTGAGCGGCTTTGCATCAAAAAAATTTATTGGTCCTGGTGATGGGCTACTTGCATCTCAAGCCGTCAAAACATTTGATGCTTATTACCGCTTGTTTGAAAAAAGCGTCGGCAAGAAGGCAGTGGGTGAGGCCAGTGTGGAAACTATTTTTTTATATCAAGAGACCATACCGGCTATTCAACACCACCTGGGCGATCCGCGGATTATCATTATCCTTAGGAACCCGGTGGAACGCGCCTATTCCGCCTATAATTTTCTGGTCCGTGATGGTTGGGAAGAACTATCTTTTAAGGACGCCTTAAAACAGGAAGAGAAGCGCAAGCGTGAAGGATATTGCTGGCATTGGCGCTACCGGGAAGTTGGCTTGTATGCCAATCAGGTGAGGGCATTTCGGGAACATTTCAGCCGTGTGCATGTTTTTCTTTACGATGATTTGGAAATCAATGCCAACAAACTTATCCGGTCCGTATATACGTTCCTTGACGTGAACCCATATTTTATTCCGGATATTATATACAATTACAATGTCTCCGGCATTCCTCGCTCGCCTTTCTTAAATGCACTTTTTGTCAAACCGAAACGGTTGCACAAAGCAGCACGCATCATCGGAGGAGCAATATTGGGAGCAGATCGATGGGTTCGCCTGCGTGATAATCTTCGTTCGGCTAATTTGCGAGAACCACCGCCAATAGATCCTGAAATTAAACAGCAGCTCAATCGCTATTATCGCAAAGACATACTGAAGTTGCAGGATTGCATTCATCGCGACTTGAGTAAATGGCTGGAGAATAAATGAAAATATTTAACCCTGTTGACGTGTTGCCGCAAATACCCTCTTTGCTTTTGAAAGGTAAATTCGATTTTAAATTCGAATTATTACCTTACAGAGCGGAGAATATTAGCTTCCGTAAAGCGGCAAATTTTTTTGTAGCCGGTCTGAATCAGTTTTTGCTGCTGGCCAAACCGCTGGGTTATCCGGTTATTGCCCAGGTGGAGCCGGCTAATTACTGTAATCTTACTTGCCCGCTTTGTTTGACCACAACAATCACCAAATCCAGGCCCAAAGCCCTTTTGCCGCTGGAAACCTTCAAACGGTTTATCGACGAGTGCGGCGACTACCTGCTGCTGATCATCCTTTGGAACTGGGGTGAACCCTTCTTGAACCCTGATCTTATCAAAATGATTGCCTATGCCAAGGCCAGGGGAATAGTGGTGCATACCAGCACCAACAGCAATATACTGCTGGAAGAGGCGCAGGTTGAAGCTCTAGTTGATTCCGGCCTCGATTCTTTGGTGGTGGCTGTGGACGGGACCAGCCAGAAAACCTATGAAAAGTATCGGCAGGGTGGCCGTTTGGATCGGGTAATCTTGAACATTCAAAATATTCTCCGTGTGCGCGCAGCTAAAAACGTTACCACACCGCGCATTAACATGCGCTTTGTGGTCATGCGGCACAACGAGGCCGAGGTGCCGGAAGCCCGCGAGTTGGCCCGAAAACTTGGTGTCGATTTTTTCACACTGAAAACTGTGGATATGCATCCGGATAAAGGAGTTGAACTGGATAAGACCTTCGCGCCGGAAAATACCGGCTACCGGAGGTATGATTACGATAAGGAAACATTTACGCGTAAAGAAAGGCCGTTTGTCTGCATGCGCCCATGGAAGCGGGTTACTCTGGAAGCTTCCGGTGAAGTAATTGCCTGCGAATACGACTATAAAAATAAAGATTCATTCGGAAATATTGTCCCCCGGGGATCCCTCAATGTCTGGAAAGGCAACGCAGCTTGCAATTTTCGGAGAGTCTTTAATCTCGGGCACAATGATTTTAACATGTGCCGCAATTGCACTTACAAAAACAGCATTGCCGACGACTGTACTATAGAACGTTTTACTCTAGCACCAACAAAACCATGATGATGCGTGTTTAAGGAGATTCAATTGACACCAAAGTTCAGTGTTATCCTGCCGATTTGTTACGGAAGTAAATTTCTGACACAAGCACTGGCCTGCACCAACAGTCGTATCGCCATTAGACTGACATCTATGACCGAAAGGGATTTCAAGCCATGAAGATTGCTCTGTTGGGTCCGGCCCACCCTTTTCGGGGCGGCATTGTACACTTCAACAGTCGCCTGGCTACGGCTCTCCAAGGAAGGCACGAACTGAACGTGGATCTGTTCTACTGGTCTAAACCCTATCCTACTTTTCTACTGCCCGGCTCTACCGCTGCCTATCTGGATGAGCAAAGTTCGCTGACCTTTCAGCCTTGCGGATTGAGCATCCTGAGCTATACCAACCCCTTGACATGGGCGGCGCTTATTGCTCGCTTGCGCCGTGGCCGATATGACATGTTTATCACTCATTGGGTGCATCCGGTTCATTTTCCAGTTTTCAAAGTTCTGTTTGCGGCCATTCGTCTTCTGACGAAAACAAAAATATGTCTGATCGTACACAACTGCCTGCCCCATGAGCATCTGCCCGGGGCCGTCTTTATGAGCCGGTCCGTGCTGAAAATGACTCACCGGCTGGTCTTGCATGGTGAAGCCGAAGCTGAGCAGGCCAGACGCATCGGACTTACCGCAAGCGACATGGTTACGGCTTTTCACCCTGTTTATGATCAATTTGTGATACCCGCCGAAGAGCGGGAATCTATCAGGCGCAGCCTTGATCTGCGGAAAAAAGTCCTGCTGTTTTTTGGTTTCATCCGGCCGTACAAAGGACTGGAATGCCTGGTGGAGGCATTTTGTAAGATAGCATCCAGAAATCCTGATGTATCCCTACTGGTTGTGGGTGAAGATTTTTATAAAAAAGGAAAAGCCCGTGCAAAGGATAGGCTTCTGAATCATTTGTCTGCAAACGATCCCGTCCGATCACAAATCGTTTGGATTGACCGCTATGTCGCCAACGAGGAGGTTGGCCGCTATTTTGCCGTTGCCGATGTGCTGGTGGCGCCTTATCTATCCGCAACACAATCCGGGCCTCTTCAAGTGGCTTACGCCCTGGACAAACCGGTCATCGCCAGTGATTTGCCGGCCTTTCGTGAATGCGTGAGTAATGGAGAAAGCGGATATTTGTTTTCGGCGGGAGATGCGCAGGATCTGACAAAAAAGATAGAACTCTTTTTGCAAAAGCCTATTACCGCCGAGAAAGTACGGCGTTATCGTCAGCAATTTAATTGGGATAGTTATGTGGACATGGTATTGTATTCCCAATAAATAATATGAACGACATGAAAAAAGAAGACAATAAAAAGTTCTCCCCACTCATCAGCTTTATTCTCCTAAGCATGAACCGCAAAGAGATGCTGGAGAACTGTCTGCGGTCAGTTCAAAAGCAGAAGTTTCCGGATATGGAAATCATTGTTGTGGATAATGCGTCTTGTGACGGAACAGGGAATATGGTTCAAAGTCTGTTCCCGGGCGTGCGGTATTTTTACCTCAGCGCCAACTTGGGAGCTCCGGGTGGAAGAAATTATGGAGTGCGGATGTCCAGAGGAGAATTCTGTGTATTTCTGGATGATGACGCAGTTTTCACTGACGAAAACACCCTTAGCCTCGTGGTTTCTTACTTTCGCTCCAATGCCGGCTTGGGTTGTATTGCCTTTAGAATTGTGCAGCCAAGCGACAATTGCGAGGAATACAAGAGTATTCCCCGGACGGATAAAAAAATCATTCATGAGGACTACGAATGCAGCTATTTCTGCGGCGCGGGTTTTGCCGTTAGGCGTAACCTTTTTCTGGAGATGGGAATGTTCTGGGAGCCCCTGTTTTTTATCGCTGAAGAATTGGACTTCAGTTATCGACTGGTGAATAAAGGATATAAGATTTTGCGTTCCTCCGACATATCCGTTATGCATTATGAAACGCCTCAAGCCAGAGTTAAGGGAAAGGGGATTTATTACGGCGTAAGAAGTCGATGTTGGGTGGCAGTACGAAATTTACCATGGAGATATGCCGTTTCACATACGTTGTTGTGGTGGGTATATTATTTCATCTCGGCTCTTCGCAATCGTCATCTGATCTACTTTATGCAAGGCCTTAAAGATACTGTAATTGGTCTTCCGAAAGCACTGGAGAGCCGAGTGTGCATTTCCAAAGAAGCAATTAAAAAATTAAAGACACTGTCCGGAAGAGTCTATTACTGAGCGGCATTTAGGGCATTCCAGTGTCGGTTTAAAACAGAAATGAATACCAAGACAAAAGTCCTTCATGCTTGGTCGCATGGATTGATAATCGCAACCATTTTGCGCTGGTTATCCCGGTTGGGAATAAAAATTGTTCCCTATTATCTTTTTGAAGAGTCAAAAAATTTTCTGAGTACGGACATCAAGCCGCTGCTGGATGAACCTTTTGAAACGATTTTGCTGGGTCAAAGCGATGTCGAACTGCTTAAAGGATTGGAGAATCTGTCTGAAACGCCGGCAGATTTTTCAAGACTGTGGAATGCCGGCTGCTCATGCATTGGTTTGAAAAGCGAGGGGGCGATTCTGGCTTATGGCTGGTTTGATCTGAAGAGATGCAATTATGAGTATTTATCGTTTGAACTCAAAAACAATGAAGCTTACTCATTTAATTTTCGTACCGCAAGACATATGCGGGGGCGAAATATCGCCCCGTTTCTAAGAACAATTCTGTATACTTATCTTGAAAGTATGTGGCGAAACAGAATTTACAGCATTTCGGAAAAATTTAATACTTCGGCGATGAAATTTAAAGAAAAAATAAACGCGAAGCCCCTACGTTATTATGTTTATGTGAATTTATTCAACAGGGTCAGCAGAAATATTATGATCAAAATATTGAAAGACCGTATGATATGACACAAAAAATAGATCCCGACAAAAGTGGCCTGCTCAACCGCGACATCATCACGTCTTATCTTTTAAAAGGTGCTCCCTGGGCCGATTCGCATGGCGCCGATCCAAATGCCGGATTCTTAGGCGCGGGTCTGCTCTATTATACAATAGCTTATATGCTGCGCGCGAAATTGTGCGTTTGTATCGGTTCTGGTGGCGGTTTTGTGCCACGCCTGATGCGGCAAGCTCAAAGGGATTTAGGTCTGGTAAATGCCAGAACCGTTCTGATTGATGCCGATGCGGGAGAATGGAGCCGCCCGGACTGGACCGATCAAGCGTCGTTCTTTCGAAATCACTATAACGACATTGAAATTATCATCGACGGATCATCGAATGTTTTCAAGCACAGCGCAACAAAAGCGTGGAAAATAGATTATCTGCATATTGACGGCGACCATTCTTATAGCGGCAGCCTGGAAGATTTTAAAAATTATAAGAGCTTGATGTCCTCGCGAGGCATTATCACTTTTCATGATACCAAACCTTATGAATACTATAATATCACATTCTGGAAGACCATCAGTGACGTGCGCAACAGTGGTTATCAAGTGCTTGATTTCCCGTGGCTAGGGAGTGGTACCGCTATCATTCAACTGAATAACGGCGTTTATCGGTGTAGCGCTTTGAATATGTTCCATAAGCAATACATCTTTAATTTTTTCTCGACGATCCAAAAACGCTTAATCGGGAAAATCCATTTATTATTTCAGAAAATATCATGCAAATGATCATGCGGAATGATTTCAGGAAATGAGGGTATTGTTGATTGTCCGGGCTAGCACCCGCTATTGATGGCAGGGGCGTTGCCTCCATCGCCAGGAATTTAACTTACCTGCTGGGAGGGTACGGCGTGTACTTTGTGACGCGCTTCCTCTATGCCGTCATTCTAGCCAGAGCTTTGGGTCCCCAGGTCTATGGGATAATCAATTACGGAATCGCCTGGTATCTGTTATTTTTGCCTCTGACCAGAATGGGACTGGAAGTCGTTCTGAGTAGAGATGCGGGTAAAAACCGGCAGGTGGGCGACCGGACGGCGGCGCTTACCCTCACGCTGCGGATAGCGTCCATCACTTTGGCAACTGCGGCTTATGTTATTCTTTCCTGGTTT
This sequence comes from Smithellaceae bacterium, assembly GCA_050008655.1. GTDB lineage: Bacteria > Desulfobacterota > Syntrophia > Syntrophales > Smithellaceae > UBA4810. The sequence goes on along the minus strand of JBEKMF010000002.1, from coordinate 15,772 downwards.
ATCGAGGACGATCCGGCGTCCCGTTTAATGGTGTTTGTTTTCTCCTTCGCGCTCATCGGGCGCTCACTGGCTTTGTGGACGGAAAATGTTTATACGGCATATGAGGTCAACGAGTATTCTTTCCGACAGCAGGCCATCTTTCGACCGCTGGAAGTCGTCCTTGGCCTTTTGATTGTCATTGTTTGGCGGAAAGCTCTCTTAATAGTCGTGATCCACGGACTCGTCTGGTGTTTCCAGGCCTTCTATGGCTTGGCGCTCATTCACCGCCGGGTGTTTCCTTTACGGCTGGATAGAAATTTTTCGGATCTGCGCCGGATTTTCCTTCAGGGTCTTCCCCTAGGCGCGGCCATGCTTTTGATGGCTTTACCGTATCAGGGCCCTTTGATATTCTTTCGGCACTTGGCTTCTGCCGGCGATTCTCTGGGGCAGCTGGCGCTGGCTATGCAGGTTCTTTTCATGCTTTCCCAAATCCCGTTTGCACTGGGCAGCGTTTCCCTCCCGGTTCTCAGCCGAGCAGCGGAAAGAGGTGACGGAAAGGATTATGTTTTCGCGGAAACGGTTCTTCGGTTTTCTCTGCTTTTCGGAACCCTCCTGGCTCTGCTGGGTACGGCTCTCGGTCCCTGGCTGACGGTTCAAATCTTTGGCAATCGCTACACTGAGGCCGGAACTCTAATAGGGCCTGTACTGTGGCTCATGATTCCGTGGACGGCCGCTAATGCGGCGGTGAGAGTTCTGATGGCCAGAAAACTTGATTTTCAGGTATTGTTTTGCGCATTGGCCGGCGCGGTGTTTTTTTCTTTGACTATTTCGAAAGCAATTTTGAGGTATGGTGCCGTAGGCGCGCTCTGGAGCGCGGGTACGGGGATGATGCTAACAACGTTATTCTTGATCGTTTTTTTGCGTGGTCACCTGGCAATGGATTTGCGCACATCCCTGATAAAGCCGGGACTGACGGCGCTGTCGGCTATAGTGATTTTTTACGTTCTGCATACCGTTGGTCCGTTGATAGCACTATTGGGTGCTTTTATCACTCTGACCGTCGGCTGTTATCTGTTTGCTTGTCTGACGTCACAGGATATGGTTTGGTTGGGACAACCTTTCCGATGGGTTGCTAAGAAGATATCTTCGATAAAATAATTTTTTCATCTTAATAGCGAAATAGTGCACTTTTTTGTTGTGCCAGAAAACAAGTAATGGAAGATAAGCAGCAGCGACACAGGAGCTTTTGCCGGTGGTATAATGATTTAGAAACAAGCTTTTGATTCGGGTTAAGTTAATGAGGGGGAGTATATGATTTTACTTGCAGGAGGGGCCGGATATATAGGATCCCATGCGAACAAGATGCTCAACAGCATGGGTTATGAAACAATTGTCTATGATAGTCTTTCGCGAGGGCACCGCGAATTAGTCCAGTGGGGAAATTTTGTGCAGGGTGATCTGGCGGATAAGGATAGCCTGAGGAATTGTTTCAGCAACTACCACATTGACGCCGTTATGCATTATGGGGCTTTGATTGAAGTCGGTGAGTCTGTTCAACATCCTTCCAAATATTACCGCAACAACGTCCTCAACACACTGAATCTTCTGGATGTCATGGCAGAATACAAAGTGAAGTATTTCATTTTTTCTTCCAGTTGCGCTATTTATCAACCACATTCACGTAAGCCGATCGCGGAGGATCAGCCGCAACAGCCGTTGACGCCTTATGGTAAATCAAAGTTTATGGTAGAGAAAATCCTGGAAGATTATGATACAGCATACGGTATCCGTTATGCTAGCCTCCGTTATTTCAATGCGGCGGGAGCCGATCCGTTTGGTCTCATTGGAGAGTGGCACAATCCTGAAACGCATCTCGTTCCGCTTGTCCTGCAGGCTGCGGCGGGGATGCGGGATTGCATCAATATTTACGGGACGGATTATGATACCCCCGACGGTACGTGTATTCGCGATTACGTCCATGTGAATGATCTGGCGGCGGCGCACATCCTTGCTCTGCAACACGTTCAAAAGCGCGATGTATCGGATGTCTTTAATCTTGCCAATACGCGAGGGTATTCAGTGAGAGAAGTCATCGAGACGGCGCGGTTGGTGACCGGCAGGCCCATTGTTGTTGTAGAAAAAGACCGGCGTCCCGGCGATGCCGACATTCTTATCGGGGATGCGGATAAAGCAAGAAATATCCTGGGTTGGAAGTCACAATATCCCGGCCTGGAGGAGATAATTCAGACAGCCTGGACATGGCAGAAGACAAAAACATGGCATAAAGATACATTTGCAAAACAGTAAATTCCAGTGGTGATTAAAAAAAGGGCGTTTTCGGAGACATTTAAAAATTGAAAATTATTTCTGATATTACACCTGCTGGATTACCTAAGCGGATAAAACCGGAGTTGCTGTTAGCTATCTGTCTTTTGGTTATCGGTATTATTTTGAGAATGTGGCAATATGCGGCCAATCGCTCTCTCTGGCTGGACGAATGCTCTCTTGCCCTCAATCTCATCCACCGTTCCTTTGCCGGTCTAACGCAACCGCTGGACTATAATCAGACAGCGCCATTGGCATTCCTCTTCATTCAGAAAACTATTATTATTGTTCTGGGTAACAGCGAATTTACGCTGAGGCTTTTCCCTTTGATGGTGGGAATCCTGTCTTTGTTCCTGATGTATAAAGCGGCAAAAAAGTATCTTCAGGGAACAGCGGTTTATATTGCTCTGGCGTTATTTTGCCTTTCGTCAACCTTGATTTACTATTCATCGGAAAACAAGCAGTACGCTAGTGATGTAATGCTAACTCTCGTTTTGCTACTTACTGCCTATCCCTGCCTGGAGGATACCGCGCCAAGCCCAAAAAACTATATATTGTTGACGGTAGCCGGACTTGTTGCGATGTGGATGTCTCACCCTTCTGTGTTCGTCATGGCCGGTATCGGCATTACATTGGCGGCGCGACAGCTTTTCAGGAAAGATTGGCCGGGTCTCTTATGGTCGGGGCTTATTTTACTGCTATGGTTGACAAGTTTTACATTTCTCTATTTTATTTCCCTGCGTTTTACAGCAGCAAACAATGCGCTAACTGCTTATTGGGCCCAAAGTTTTATGCCCATGCCTCCCTGGTGTAATTGGAGCTGGTTTAGTAATACCCTGATAAACTTATTTGAGAAAGACTTGGAGCTTCCGTTTGTTTCTATCAGCGCTGTTCTCTTACTTATCGGGTTGATATCTGTTTTGCTGCGGAAGTGGACTATCGGACTTGTCTTGATCTTAACAATTATAACAACGCTGGTTGCTTCAGGGCTTAGAAAGTACCCTTTTGTTGGACGATTAATACTCTTTCTTGTACCCATCATATTTCTCTTAATAGCGGAAGGGATCGAGAGAATTCGCAGCACTCTGGCAAATTACAACCAGTTTGTGGCGTCTTTTGCCACCGCTGCATTGACTTTGCTATTATTAGCTCAGCTTGTCGTCAGTGCAATAAACGGGTTAAAAAATCCGGATATGCATGAGCATATTCGGCCAATTGTGGAGTATGTAAACCATAATAAACGATCAACCGATATAGTTTATCTCTACTATGGCGCTAAACCCGCTTTTCTATATTACGCTCCTTTCTACGGATTTAAAGGCAGTGATTTCCGCGTAGGGGTTAGCGCAAGAAGTGAACCAGAAAAATATTTGAAAGATATCGATACGCTGAGAGGCAATGCCAGGGTATGGTTTGTCTTTTCGCATAATTATAATTGGGGTAAGGTAGATGAAAAGATGTATTACCTTGTTTATCTAAACAAGATTGGCAATAAGATTGATGAATTCGATGTTCCCGGCGCGGCCGTTTATTTGTATGATCTCAGGGCTAAAAATACACGTCTGCCATCGTAGCATTTGTGATTAGATGAAAGGGATAATGATAACGCATATTAAGGAGAATTTAATAAAAATTGCACCTTTTAAAAAATACATTATTGAGTCGCACTGTTCTCATGGTGATTTTACTTACCTTCTGTGCTTGTGGACAGAGTGGCGATAAAGATAATAAAAAAACCAGTTCTCCATGTACCATTCGCATATCGGGGGCCTGGGCGCTCTACCCCATGATGATTCGCTGGGCTGACGAATATCAAAAGACTCATCCCGGCTGCAAGATCGATATTGCTGCGGGTGGCGCCGGCAAAGGAGTCGCTGAAGTCCTTACAGGTCTGGTGGATATCGGCATGGTCTCGCGGAATATTAAACCGGAAGAATTACAGCGAGGGGCAAAATATGTTCCGGTGGTCAAAGACGCTGTTTTCCCGGTCATGAATGCCAGCAACCCCATCCTGCGGGAGATAATGTTTAAGGGGCTTACAAAAAAGCAATTCATCGCTCTGTGGATCGAGGGCAAAACGTTCACCTGGGGACAATTAACAAGTGGCACAAATGGTGATGCTGTTAATCTTTACACACGCTCCGATTCATGTGGGGCTGCGGAAACATGGGCGGCTTATCTGGGAAAACATCAGGAAGAGCTCCAAGGCGTAGGAGTTTATGGAGATCCCGGCGTTACAGAGGCGGTCAAAAATGATAAATTGGGCATCGGATATAATAATCTGAACTATGCTTATGATATAAAAACGGGACTGCCGCAGAAAGGTATCCGAATTATTCCCATCGATATCAGCGAAAATGGACGAGTTGATCCCGAAGAAGATTTGAGCACCAAAGAAAAAGCAATTCAGGCAGTCCGCAAAGGGCTCTACCCTTCACCTCCGGCGCGAGACCTGAATATTGTTGTCAAGGGACAATTTTCCGGGCCAGTGCGGAATTTTGTTCTGTGGATATTGAATGATGGACAGCGGTTCGTGGACGAAATAGGTTACATCAAACTCTCTGATACACAAATTCAGGAAGCCATCACGAAGGTAAAAAACTGAAAAAGCTTACTTACAGAAAGATAAAAAGCGCCGGCGCCGGTGTTTTCATCCGCTGTACCCTTTTTCTGCTTTACGGGATTGCGTTTCTGATTCTGGTCATTATCGCGGTCAAAGCCGCACCGCTTCTGTGCTCAATATCTTTAGGACAACTGCTGTTCTCCTCTGTCTGGCATCCTCAACAAGGACAATTCGGTTTCTTACCTTTCATTGCGGGTTCGCTTGCTGTCACGTTCCTGGCCATGGTCTTTGCTTTACCGGTTTGTTTGATGAGCGCCGTTTATATTACGGAATACATGAACCATCGCCTGCGCAAATGGCTTCGTTTGTCGATCGATATTCTGGCCGGCATTCCTTCTGTGATTTTCGGACTCTTTGGTGTATTGACGATTGTGCCGGCGGTCCGGCTATTGGGCGAAGTGACCGGCAGGCCGAGCACCGGCTATAGCCTTCTGGCTGCAGGTGTTATCCTGGCCTTGATGGTGAGCCCTTTTATCATCTCTTTGTCTATTGAAGTGCTGACAAACGTTCCTCAGGAGGTAAGAGAAAGCGCCCTTTCTTTGGGTGCTACCAGATGGGAGGTTATTGGACACGTCCTGTTGAAAACGGCATGGCCCGGCATTATTGCCGCCGTTGTCCTTGGTTTAGCCAGGGCCATTGGCGAAACGATGGCCGTTATGATGGTAGCGGGCAACGTTGCCAAAATTCCCGGTCATCTGCTTGACCCCGTCTATCCTTTACCGGCTCTGATTGCCAACAACTATGGAGAGATGATGTCGATTCCGAAATACGACTCGGCCCTGATGTTTGCTGCTTTAATCCTCATGGTTATAGTCGCGGGATTCAGCTTTGCTGCTCATGTAATCCTTTCCCGGATGCACAGGAGGTATTCTTTTTAAATGTTAAATCGTAAACAGCAAGAAATGTTTTTTAAGAGGCTGATGCAGCTTTCCTTGATTCTACTGCTGGGTTTGCTTGCTTACGTTGTCCTGGTAATATTATTCAGGGGGGCTTCCGCGCTCACTGTCTCCATGCTTATCGATGCACCGAAAGGAGGATATTACCTGGGTGGTGAAGGAGGTATTGCCAATGCTATCGCCGGTTCGCTGTGTCTAGCCTTCGGTGCGTCTATATTAACGCTGCTTTTCAGTCTGCCGGTTGCTTTTGCCTTGCAGAAAGAATATGCGAGTTCCCGTCTCGCCGCTATAAGCAGAATCGTACTGGATATACTTTGGGGAACCCCATCCATTGTTTATGGTGCTGTGGGCTTTGTGGTCATGGTCTATTTCGGTCTTCGTGCCTCTCTCCTGGGAGGAATCTTGGTGTTGACCCTCCTAACGATGCCCATTATGATCCGCTCGACGGAAGAGATACTCCGCATGGTTCCCAGAGAATTAAAAGAGATTGCCATCTCCCTGGGCACGACGCAGTTGGAAACCGCATGGATCGTCTTCAGGCAAGTTATTCCCGGTATAGTTATGGCTGTTATCCTTGCCTTTGGTCGGGCTATCGGAGATGCGGCATCAATACTATTTACTTCCGGGTACACCGATAATATGCCGCGATCTCTGCTGGACCCCGTTGCTTCTTTACCCTTGGCCATCTTTTTTCAGATTGGAACACCCATCCCGGAAGTGCAGGCTCGGGCTTATGCCGCCGCGCTGGTTTTGCTTTTGATTGTCCTTCTGGTAAATATTGTGGCAAGAATACTGAGTGAACGTTTTTCCAGACACGTTATTCGTTAGGGAATTAAATTATGTCCCATATACAATTACATAATCTATCTGTTCAATACGGCAATTTTCAAGCGCTCAATCAGATCGCCCTCGATATTCCCGACCGTCAGATTGTTGCTATTATTGGTCCCTCCGGTTGTGGAAAAACGACATTGCTCAAGAGCATGAACCGGCTTCTGGATCTCTATGAAGAAGCAACACTAACCGGATCGGTCGTCATTGACGGAATAGATATTTATAATCCGGATGCCGACATTCTTGCCTTGCGGAAAAAGGTCGGATTTCTTTCCCAGCGGCCTTATCCGCTGCCCATGTCGATTTACAACAATGTCGCTTTCGGACCGAAGATTCACGGACTAAAGGGCAAGGCAATGCCCGAAAATGCAGTAGCGGCAATTTCCCAAAGTGTAGAATCCACAATGGATTATTGTGTTGAACACTATTTGCAACTGGCCGGTCTCTGGGACGAGGTGAAAGACCGCTTGCATAGTCCTGCAGCGAAACTTTCCCTTGGTCAGTTGCAGCGCCTGGCGTTGGCCAGAACTCTGGCTGTAGAACCGGAGGTTATCCTTGCTGATGAACCTACCTCGGCCTTAGATCCAATTTCCGCCAAGATTGTAGAATCCCGGTTTAGGCTCTTAAAGCAGGACTATAGCATTGTTGTTGTGACCCATATCCTTCGCCAGGCGAGACGCCTTGCCGATTATGTGGTTTTTATGTTTATGGGTGAAGTGGTGGAGTACGGACCCGCCGAAGATATACTCAATGTCCCGAAAGATGAACGGACACGCGCCTACATATCAGGAGAAATCAGCTGATGTCTTCTTACAGTATGCCTTATCTGAAGCAGCTTGAATCGGAATCAATCTATATTCTGCGGGAATCAGCAGCAGAATTTAAGAATCCTGTTTTGCTCTACTCCGCAGGTAAAGACTCCAGCGTGCTGGTGCACCTGGCGCTGAAGGCTTTTTATCCCGGCAAAATTCCCTTTCCCCTGATGCATGTGGATACAGGCTTCAAGTTTCCGGAAATGTACGCCTTCCGTGATGCTTTCTGTAAAAAGTCGGATCTCCGGCTGATTGTGGAGCGCAACGAGGAATGGATTGCCAAAGGTTGTCATCCCCTGAAGACGGGCGTTGATAAATGCTGCAGCTATCTCAAGACCGGAGCATTGCTTTCAGCCATAAAAAAGCACGGCTTCGATGCGGCCATCGGCGGAGCCAGAAGAGAAGAAGAAAAATCACGAGCCAAGGAGCGCGTTTTTTCCCTGCGGGATGCCTTCGGTCAGTGGGATCCGAAGAATCAGCGGCCGGAGGTCTGGGATCTATACAACACCTGTATTAATGAAGGAGAAACGGTGCGAGTCTTTCCACTCAGTAACTGGACGGAAAAGGATATCTGGCAGTACATCAAACTGGAAAATATACCGGTTGTGCCTATCTATTTTGCCCTGGAGCGAAAGGTGGTCCGGCGTAACGGTATTCTGATTCCGCTTACGGCATCGTTGGTGAAGGACAAACATTCTGCTGGTCATACAGGGAACGAACCGGTGGAAACAGTGCGCTGCCGTTTCCGCAGCCTGGGATGCATTCCTTGCACCGGAGCTATTGCTTCGACAGCGACGAGCATTGACGAGATCATTGCGGAAGTTATCATGGCCAAAAAGTCCGAGCGGGAAAACCGTGTAATCGATTTAACCGGCGATGCCTCCATGGAACAAAAAAAGAAAGAGGGATATTTTTGACAACAGCCAAGGAAAAAACCCTGCTGCGTTTTGCAACAACCGGTAGTGTGGACGATGGCAAGTCAACGCTGCTCGGGCGGCTGCTGTACGAAACAAAGGCCATTTTCGAAGATCAGTATGCCGCTATAGAAAAAACCTCGCGCAAAAAGGGACTGGCCGAAGCTGACTTAGCGCTCCTTTTGGATGGATTGTCGGCGGAGCGGGAACAGGGAATTACGATTGATGTTGCCCATCGCTATTTCGAGACATCTTCAAGAAAGTTCATTATTACGGACAGTCCCGGCCATGTTCAATATACCAGGAATATGATCAGCGGGGCTTCAACAGCCGACTGCGCCATTATTCTCATCGACGCCCGCAACGGCGTGCTTACCCAATCCAAGCGTCACGGATTCATTGTATCGCTGCTGCGGATTCCCCATTTGGTTGTGGCCATAAACAAGATGGATCTGGTGGAATATTCGGAAAATGTTTATAACCAAATCGTTAAGCAATATACGGATTTTTCCGAAAAACTGGATATTCATGATATTGTCTTCATTCCTGTTTCCGCTCTTAAAGGCGATAATGTAGTAGGAAAAAGCTCTAACATGCCCTGGTATGAAGGCGGCACTTTGCTTCATTATCTGGAGAATGTGCATGTTTCCGCCGACCGTAACCTGGTGGACTTCCGTTTTCCTGTCCAGTATGTTATTCGGCCGCATCAGGATTTCCGGGGCTTTGCCGGCAAGATTGTTTCCGGTACTCTGAGCCCGGGAGAGGAGATTGTCGTTCTTCCCTCGGGGAAAACGACGCGGGTGCGCTCTGTAGTAACCTATGATGGAGAACTAGCAGAAGCGTTTGCCCCGCAATCTGTTATATTGACTCTCGAAGACGAGGTTGACGTCAGCCGGGGCGATATGATCGTCAGGAAAAATAATCTTCCCCAGGTTGGAACGAGCTTTGAGGGCATGATCTGCTGGATGGACGATGCTCCCCTGTCCCTCAACAAGCCGTATCTTTTGCAGCATACAACAAGGATGGTTAAAGCTTTTGTTTCCAGGGTCGTTTATCAGGTGGATGTGAACAATCTCCATCGCCATCAGACAGAATCCCTCTCTCTCAACGATATCGGCCGGATCGAGCTTCAAGCGACAGCGCCGATCTTTTGTGATCCTTATAAAATTAACCGTGGTACCGGCTGTTTTATTCTCATCGATCCCCTGACGCATCACACCGTAGCAGCAGGCATGATCCGTGGTCTATTTCGAACAATCGGTGATATTGTTCCGAGAGATAAGAATATATCATCCAAGCAGGACAAATCTCCACACACGGTTTGGCGGGATTGGAACATTGATCGTCAGGCCCGGGAAGCCCGCAACCAGCACAAAGCCGCGGTTTTCTGGCTTACCGGATTATCCGGCGCCGGAAAATCAACCATCGCCATGGCTCTGGAAGAAACACTTTTTCAATCCGGTTGCCAAACCATGCTTTTGGACGGGGATCAGCTTCGCCATGGCCTAAGCGCGAATCTTGGATTCTCCGGAAAAGATCGAGAAGAAAATATCCACAGGGCTGCTCAGGTGGCGAGGCTGTTTTTCGAATCCGGGCATTTGGTCATTTGCACATTTATTTCTCCTTTTGCCAAAGACAGAGCCACTGCCCGTTTACTAATTCCCGAAGGACGGTTTTTTGAAATCTACGTATCCTGCGATCTGGATGTGTGCAAACGGCGCGATCCCAATGGGCTATATAAGAAGGCCATTCGTGGAGAAATTAAAAATTTTACCGGCGTATCATCACCGTATGAAGCGCCGGATAACCCAGAAATTTTGTTGAACACAGATGTACAGAGCGTAGAAGACAGCGTTGCCTGTATTATGAACATGCTGAGGGAGCGTGAAATTATCAGGCGCTAATCAGACGCCCTAAAAGTATTCTTTATTCAATAAAAGCTTTTTTTAGGTAGAAAATCGCGGGTATGAAACCAAAGGCAAACTTTGAAAATCAGTTTCGCAACAAGCTTCTTGCTATCATACCCTCCGCTGTGCGGGATTGTTCAACTTACCAATTTCCCTGCACTGCGTTATGGAAATTGGAGTTTCACAAATGCAGAAATGTTTAATCGTATGGGAAATGCACAGAAGCGGCCGCAGTGAATGTCTTGAAAACATGGCCGTTCCCAAGGTACGGGATGCCGCGAAAAAATCGAGGAGGGGCTTTGTTTCTGATCAGTCATGATCTTTAAAAATATTTCAAAATCCTTCGGCTTGTAAAAAGCACTTAAATAATGTTAGTTTTTAACATGATCAAACCAACAGGTAATATAGAGGTGCTCGAGTGCAAGTAAATCCTCATGCCAGGCAACCAACGTCGCCGATGTCCCTGTTGCGTAGTCTCTGGCGCAACCGCCAACTCATCGCGCAAATGACCAGGCGCGAAGTAGTCGGTCGCTACAAGGGCTCGGTGCTGGGTATCGCCTGGTCATTTTTCAATCCCTTGATCATGCTTACCATCTATACATTTGTGTTCTCAGTTGTTTTCAAGGCCCGCTGGGGTATAAGTACTGATGAGACTAAAACACAGTTTGCCATTGTGTTGTTTGTGGGCATGATCGTCCATAGCCTATTTGCCGAGGTGATCAACCGCGCACCGACGCTAATTACCTCCAACGTAAATTTTGTTAAAAAAGTAGTATTCCCGCTGGATATTTTACCGGCAGTTGCTATAGGCGCAGCTCTATTCCACAGCCTCGTGAGCCTTGGTGTGCTGCTGATTGCTTTTGCACTATTTAACGGTTACCTGAATTGGACGATAATATTTATCCCCTTAGCGTTGTTACCGCTTATTATCCTTACTCTTGGTTTTGCCTGGATACTGGCATCGCTGGGTGTATTCCTTCGTGATTTAGGTCAAACCACAGGCATTATCACTATGGTGATGATGTTTGCTTCCCCCATCTTTTATCCGGTGACAGCGTTGCCGGCAGCATTGCGCCCCTGGATTATGGCCAATCCTCTCACCTTCATTATTGAACAGGCTCGTGAAGTACTTATCTGGGGACATCTCCCTGATTGGGCGGGACTGGGCATCTATAGCATTGTGGCTTGGGGAGTGGTCTGGCTGGGCTATGTTTGGTTCCAGAAGACCAGAAAGGGATTTGCTGATGTCCTCTAATGATGTTGCCGTACGAGTCAGCAATCTGGGTAAATGTTATGAGATTTATAATGCCCCCCGTGACCGGCTCAAACAATTTGTCAATCCACGCCTGCAAAGGCTTTTCGGACAGTCTCCACAGCAATACTTCCGCGAGTTTTGGGCGCTTAATGATGTCTCTTTTGAAGTGAAGAAAGGCGAAACGGTCGGCATAATCGGAAGCAACGGTTCGGGTAAATCCACGCTGCTGCAAATGATTTGCGGCACGCTTAACCCAACCAGCGGCAGCATTCAAACCAATGGACACATCGCGGCACTGCTGGAACTTGGTTCCGGATTCAACCCCGAGTTCACCGGGCGGGAGAATGTGTATATGAATGCTTCTATCCTGGGACTTGCCAAAGAGGAGATTGACGCACGCTTTGACGATATTGCCGCTTTTGCCGATATTGGGCAGTTCATTGAGCATCCAGTCAAGACCTACTCCAGTGGTATGTATGTGCGGCTGGCTTTTGCGGTGATTGCACATGTGAACGCAGATATTTTGGTGGTCGATGAAGCGCTGTCCGTCGGTGATGCCGTGTTCACACAGAAATGCATGCGCTTTATCCGCATCTTTCAGGAGAATGGTACATTGATCTTTGTCAGCCACGACATTGCAGCGGTTCAAAACCTCTGCAAGACCGCTATCTGGCTCAAGAATGGCAGGATTGAGCAGTCCGGCACGGCAAAGAGTATCACGGAAGCGTATTTTCAGTACACACAGCAGGAGATGTACGGCAGCGAAGCAAAGCTAACTTCGATATCGCCTACTACTATGAGTGATGAGCCCATTCCAGAGACGGCATCACCACCAGTAATCAATTATGCCGCTGTCGCTTCAGTACGCGACAACATCAATGCGGCCAAGGGCTGGAAAACTGGCAAGGCCGAGATCGTTTCCATTTCTCTTACGCACTTGTCCCCCGGACAAGAAGGCTTATTTGAAGGCGGCGAGCGTGTGCGCTTGACAATACGCGCCAAGGCTCTTGAACCGCTTCCAAGACCGATACTTGGTTTTTGGTTGCGAGACCGTCTGGGACAGCCTTTGTTCGGTGAAAATACGCTGCCCTTTACCAATCGCGTGCCGACACCTATTGGGGCGGGCATGACATTCGAGGGCGTCTTCGAATTCAGGTTGCCTATGCTGCCCAATGGGCAATATGCATTGATGGCTTCAGTCGCAGACGGGATTCCAAATGAAAACGTTCAGCACCACTGGATGCACAACGCGCTGATTATCACTGTTAGCTCCAGCAAGGTTCGATACGGACTCGTTGGCATTCCCTTTGAGAAGGTTTCGCTTGAGGTTATCCATGATTAACAAAACGTTTCATCAGCTGTACGCTGAGCATACTGGCAAAGTGTCCGACAAGTGGTCCTTGTATCTGACCGAATACGATCGCTTGTTCGATTACTACCGCGATAAGCCAATATGCTTGCTGGAAATCGGCATACAGAATGGCGGCTCGCTCGAGATCTGGTCAAAGTACTTTCGCAATGCCTCAACCTTGATCGGTTGCGACATCAATCCGGACTGCGCGCGCCTCAGCTTCGACAATCCACGCATCGGTGTCATCGTCGGAGATGCCAATAATCCCGATGTCTGTAAGCAGGTGTTCCAGCGCTCGCCGCAGTTCGATATAATTATTGATGACGGTTCTCATCTGTCGAGCGACATAATCAAATCCTTTGCGCTGTATTTCCCGCGGATAGTGGGGGGTGGCATCTTTATCGTCGAGGATTTGCATTGCAGCTACTGGGAACATTCTCAGGGCGGTCTGTTTTATCCCTACTCCTCGATCTCTTTCTTCAAACGCCTTGCCGACATCATCAACCACGAGCACTGGGGCATACCCAGGGCGCGAGCCGATATTCTGCGTGGCATTTTTACAAAATACGGCTGTGAGATTGATGAAGTGGCGTTGTCGCAGGTGCATTCAGTGGAGTTTATTAATTCCATGTGCGTGGTTCGCAAGGCGCCGGCTGCCGACAATAGTCTGGGCCGCCGTGTAATCGCAGGTTCAATGGAACTGGTGTGTCAGGGACTGAAAGCCACGACAAACGAACCTCCTATGATTTTTGACCAGACCTACAATCCGTGGTCTGCAAGAACTACACCACCCGACGAGGCGATTCAACATGCGGAGCAGCAGATCGCCAGCCTCAACCAGACCATCTTTGAGCGTGACGTGAAGATCTCCATCATCAACCAGGCCATTTTGGAACGCGATGGGCAGATCGCCAGCCTCAACCAGGCCATGGCTGAGCGTGATGTGCAGATAAATGCCATTACGGCTTCGCTCTCGTGGAAATTGACTGCGCCGTTACGGTGGATAGGGGAGCGGTTGCGGATTATACGGCGTAAGTTGAGATTCTTCACTGATGGTTAATCCCTTGGAGGTATGTTGTAGGCGCTTAACTGCAAGGCATGATGCAAACTATCCCTTGACAAGCAAAAATAGCTTCCTTATAGTTCGGCAACTAAAAAAGGTCTTGTGAAAATGATTACTGCCAGGCATCCGATAATTTTCAACACACCCAAAAGATTATTGGTAGATTCATCTACCTGGTTAACGCATACTCCGTTTGCTTTTTTCCTCATCAGCATATTGAAACCGAAGGTAGTAGTAGAGCTGGGTGTTTATAAAGGCCAGTCATACACTGCATTTTGCCAGGCCGTTAAAACATTGAAACTCAACGCCCGGTGCTATGGGATTGACACATGGAAAGGCGACATCCATCTCGGCGAATATGAAGAAGAGATCTACAAGGAACTGAGCAATTACACCCGGAATGAATATAGCGAATTTTCCCAACTTCTCCGAATGACCTTCAACGAAGCATTAACCCATTTTAAAGACGGAAGCATTGACCTGCTGCATATTGATGGTTCCCACACCTATGAGGAGACAAAAAATGACTTTGAATCCTGGCGGCCCAAAATGTCCCCGGGCGGGGTCATGGTTTTTCATGACACATTTATTAAAGACAAGGATTTTGGCGTTTGGAAATTATGGGAAGAAGTATCCCAAAAGTATCTCAGTTTTGAATTCGTGCACAGCTGCGGCCTGGGAGTGGTGGCCATCGGCAAAGAGGTAAATAAGGACTTTATAGAATTTTTACGTGAAGCCAATTCCAGCAAATATATCAGCAAGCTTTTCAATTCTCTCGGACAGCTTGCTTTTTCCGAAGCGCGAATCAATCAACTGTGGATTGAATATGCCAACTATAAAGCAATGGTTTCTAATTCTCCTGAGTGGAAATACGGTTCGATTCTTCGCAAATTAGTCGATTTCATCGCGCCCAAAGATACATTGAGAAGAAAGGCATTGGTTCATTTTGCCCAGATTATTGCCGTAGTTTTAAAAACGTTTGTCAGGTTTTTCCGGAGAAATAAAAAGACAAGTGCCGATATTCCCACGAATAAGCGCGGGTATTACTTAGATGCAATAAAATACATTGCCACTGTCCCTGTGGACAAACGTGAGCATTACATGGATACAATCAAGTCGCTGGAAGCCATGCCACTGCCACCGGAAAAAAATGGAAAAAAGAAATGCGCTATCTTTGTAATGGTTAAAAATGAAGATGTTTTTTTGCCTATCTGGCTAGAATATTATACCCGGTATATTGACGGGAATGATATTTACGTTTTCGACCATCAAAGCATTGACGGGAGTGTGCAAAAATGTTTGAAAAATTTTACATTCAATGTAATACAACTGGATTATCCCTTCAGTTTTGATCATCTCTGGTTTAAATTCGTCGCCGAGACCGTACAAAAAATACTTCTCAATCATTACGAATATGTAATATTTACCGATGTGGATGAAATCATTCTGCCCGATATTAACAAATACAGCGGCTTGGATGATTATATTCAAAAATTAGACAAAAATTACGTCAGATGCATCGGTTATGAATTGATACATTTGCCGCACAAGGAAAATCCATTTAATCCATCCAGATCCGTTTTATCTCAAAGAAGGTTCATGTACCGTACCGCCTGGTATAATAAAACTCTTATATCAAATCAGTCATTGAATTGGGATATTGGATTCCATTTAGTTCAAAATCCGGAATTGTATTTTGATAATGATCTGATGCTGATCCATATTCACAAGCTCGATTTCGACCTTTGTTGGAAAACAAGCTTCGAACGAGCTCGTCTCAAATGGCCACTGGAGGATATAATCACCAACAGGG